>JBGPIW010000177.1:0-5560 GCA_041485045.1 Gemmatimonadota bacterium
CTCTTCGCCTTCGCAACGATCGAGGGGGAGCGGACGAGGGGGTGGCGCCTGCGCCCGAAACGTCGGGCCGTACAGTCCGTAGGACGACGCACATGACGACACCGATGAGTCCCGAGTCCCTGGCCCTGCAGGAGGTTCTGGCCGGCCGCTACTCGATCGAGCGCGAGCTGGGGCGCGGTGGCATGGGGATTGTGCTGCTGGCCCGGGACGTGGCGCTCGATCGGCCGGTCGCGATCAAGCTGCTGCCGCTCCACTTGGCCACCGATCCCGACGCGCGCGAACGATTCCTGCAGGAAGCCCGCACTGCGGCCGGCCTTTCGCATCCCAACATCGTCCCGATCCACCTCGTCGAGGCGCGGGGCGAGCTGGTGTTCTTCGTCATGGGCTACGTTGACGGAGAAACGCTGCGCGAGCGCGTCGAGCGCTCCGGATCGCTCACGCCCCGCCTGGCGATGAAACTGCTGCAAGAGGTGGCGTGGGCGCTCGCCTACGCCCACCAGCGCGGCGTCATCCACCGGGATGTGAAGCCCGACAACATCATGATCGAGCGCGCCACCGACCGGGCGCTCGTCACCGACTTCGGGATCGCCCTGGGCACCCGGGACGCGAACAGCGCGGGCGGTCCGGTCATGGGGACCGCTCGCTACATGAGCCCCGAGCAGGCGTGCGGCGAACCGGTCGATGCCCGCAGCGACCTGTACTCGCTGGGCGCGTCGTTCTTCTACGCCCTGACCGGTCGGGCGCCATTCGAGGGATCGAACCTGCCCGCGATTCTGGCGAAGCAGGTGGCCGAACCCGCGCCCCTGGTCCAGGTGCTGCGGCCCGAGGTTCCGGCCAAACTCGCGGCGGTGATCGATCGCTGTCTCAAGAAGGCCCCGGCAGACCGTCTACAGTCCGGCGACGACCTCGCGCGAGTGGTGGGCGAGGCACGGGGCCGGGACTTCCGCGCCCCGCCACTGGTGCGCGCGTTCATCCGCAACGCCCAGGTCTCCACGATGGTGCTGCTGGCGATGGCACTGGCGGGCCAGACGGTGACCGCCAGCCGCACCGGGATCACCATGTCGTTCGGGGGTCCGGGGCTGATCGGCATCATTCTCATTATTCAGCTCGTCGCCGTCGCGCGCCGGCTGTTGAAGGACGGCTATAGTTTCGTCGACATCCGGGCCGCGCTACTCGCCGAGGCGCAGGTGCAGGCGGAGGAGTCTGATTCGATCAAACAGCGGAAACTGGTCCGGCGCCTCGACACCTTGTGGTACCGGATCTGGGCGGGGCGGGTCGGGCGCTTGTTCTTCCGTCTCGCCGGGTTTCGCCTCAAGACCCCGGTCCGGCCGGCGCTCGCGTCGGTCGAGCGCACGGAGCTGGTGCTGGGACGCTCCGCGCTCTCCGCCTACCGTGCGCTCCCCGATGCCCAGCGGCACCAGGCGGCGGACCTCCCGCACGTGCTCGAGCGGCTGGAGGCGGAGGCCGAGGGCTTACGTGGTCGCGGGGACACGGGTGAACGGCTGACGGAAGCGGTGGCCGCGCTCGAGCATGTGCGGCTGGCGCTGCTGCGCTTGCAGGCGGGGACGGGGTCGGTGCCCGATCTCACACAGGCGCTCGAGCGGGCCCGCGCGATCAGCGACCACGTCGATCGTCGACTCGAGGCGGCGCACGAGGTGGAGGATTTGCTGAGGTAGTGCCGGCTTAGCGAGGGGCGAGGTGGTAGAGGGCGATCGCGTTGTCGCGCAGTACCATCCGCGCGAGCGTACGGGCCCGCGCGGGTCCGATCTCACCGTCGCGCTGCATAGCGGTGAGCGCGATGGCGAGCGCGCGGCGTGCCGTCGTTGCGGCGACGACCGCTCCCGCCCCCCATCCTTGTGCTGGACCGCCCTCGAAGGCGTCGGTGCCGAAGAGCACTTTGTCCGGCCAGCGGGTCAGCCAGCCCCGCAGCACCTGGGCCAGCTCTGCCGGCTCGAGTATCAGGTCCAGCATCGAGATATCGGCATAGACGTTCGGCTTGCCGAGCATCGCCTCGGTCTCCCCGATAGCGGGCCAGCCGCCGTGAACGATCACGAAGCTGGTGCCCCGCAGCGTGGAATCGTTGAACACCGGCTCCAGCAGTCCGGCGGTGGCGCCGCGCGCGCCGTAAAAGCCGCCGAAGGTTTCGAGCACGTGGACGTGCACGGCGAGGCCCAGACGCCCCGCCGCGCCGGCGACGACCCGGAAGAGGTAGTCGGTGAGCGTCTTATACTCGGCCGGAGTCGGTGTCCCTCCCGCGGAGTAGCGCGCGTACACCGCCCGCGCGGCGGCGGAGTCGGGGTCGTCGAAGTCGAGCGGCCGCAGATACGCGACCTCGAACTTGATCGCGACCGCGCCGTTGTCCCGCTGCCGCCGCAGCGTGGGGATGACGACCGACGCGATGTAGTCATCGAACGTGCGCGGCAGCGTGTCGAGGCCCAGGTCACCGAGATAGCGGTGCAGCAGGGCCGCTTCCCGGGGATAGAGCGACCGGGTGTCCGGCGATCGGGCCGCCTCGCGCCGCGTGTCCAGGGGAAAGAGGAGCGCGTCGTCGAACGGCACCCAGCGGAACCGCGGCGCGGCGAGCCCCGGCCCCAGGGCGATGCGGTTGGCGAGCATCACATCGATTCCGGCCCGATCGAGCGCCCATGTCGGGAACGCCTCGCCGGGTACGCGCCCGGATCCGTCCAGTACCCGTGCCGCGCGGGACCACACCGGCGCCTCGAGCGTGAGCCGCCACGGGATCGGGAAAGGCGGGATGCCGTCGAGCGGCAGCGCGTCGTATTCGGTGTCGGCGGGTGCGCCCGGCGCCACCGGGCGCATCGGATGGGCATGGTTGTCGATCGCGCGGATCGTCGCGATGTAGGCAACGAGGCCCGAATCAACGGGGGTCTGCGCCTGCGCGGCACCCCCGGTGAGCAGCGCGACGAGCGCACCGGTGCAACGGGGCACGGGACAGCGTGGCATCCTGTGAAGCATGCGCGCCACGTCGCGATTGCGCCACTACCCTCATCTCGTTGCTTTGGCACGCACTCTGCTCTTCTCTCTTGTTCTCAGACGAATGCCCGGAACCGTACACCGGTCCGCCTCGGGCCGTCCGAGGTCTCGATTCCCCGTCTTCTCCCATCGAGGACGGGCCCTCTTCATCGTGGCCCTATGGCTCGTGGCGGTGACGTGCCGCCTCGATCAGCTGTTCGTCCATGCGGAGGGCGCGTTGCTCTGCGTCACGCCATCCGGCCCCGACACGCTGGTGGACTCCGCCGCGCTGGGGAGCACCGCGCGGCCCAGCGAAACGATCAGCATCGGAAACTGCGGGGGAGGAAAGCTGCGGTGGACGGCCTCCATGAGCCGGGGCGGCTCCTGGCTTTCGATCAGACCGGATTCCGGAGTCGTGGAGACGGGAAGCGTGACAGCACAGGTGGTCTTCGATCCAGCCGCGTTGGGCGACGGCATCTACCACGAAACGATCGTCGTCAACTCCACGACCGGGACCGGGGTGGCGGAGGTCCCGGCCGTGTTCTACGTCCATCCCTGCCGCATCGTGCCGATCACGATCGATGATTCTGCTGCGGCGATCCTGACCGCGGCGGATTGCGGCGCGCCGCACCGGCCCGGCCATTACGCGCGGATCTATGGATTTCCCGGAACCGCCAACGACTCCGTGTCGATCGCGGTCTCCGCCGGTTTCGACGCCTATGTGGCGCTCGATACCGCGCTGGATGCGGGCCGTCCTCCGTTGTCGGAGACGGGTGATTGCGCGAGCGCTGTCGGCGATCCGTGTCTCCCGTATCAGCGCCTGCCGCGCAGTCTCACCTATTTCGTGGAAGTCACGAGCGCAGCCGCCGGCGACGCAGGTGCCTTCACGTTGCGTATCGCGCATCCGCGGCTGCCGAACGCTCCCGCGACACTCGACCAGCGCTTGGGCGACTCGGTGACGAGCGTCCCGACTGGTGCGACGGTCAATCAGGCGAGCATCCTGCTGCGGGCCGTGCTGTCCGACCCCGATCTGGGTGACTCGCTGCATTTGGAGGCGGAAGTCCGGCCCATCACGGAGGGGTTCAGCGGCCCCGACGTCCCGAACGGGCCGGCGGTCGGCAACGGACGGCCCGCGTGGCTGAGCGTCAGCGGGCTGAGCGACAAGACAGCGTATCACTGGCGCGCGCGCACCGGGGACAACACCGGACGTACGGGCCCGTGGGCATCTCGGGGCGGCAATCCCGATTTTGTGGTCGACGTTCCGCACCCGCCGAACGCTCCGACAGCCCTGGGGCAGGCGCGGGGCGACGGAGTCGGCATTCTCACCGGCGCCTCCATAGACACGGACGTGGTGATCCTGAGCGGTGTCGGTTCCGATCCCGACCCCGGGGACATGCTCCGCTTGGAGGTCGAAGTCCGACCCGTCGGCCTGGTGTTCACGGGGCCGACCCATTCGAGCCCGGCGGTGCCGAATGGCGGGCAACTCCAGGCGATCGTCGGCCCCTTGCCGGGTTCCACCGCCTACCACTGGCGTGCGCGGGTCGTGGATCAGGCCGGGGCCACGAGTGCCTGGGTTGCGTACGGGGGGAACGCCGAGAGCGCCACTGATTTCAGCGTGGCGGCACTGAATCACCCTGATCCCCCGGCCGCGCTGGCGCAGCAGCAGAGCGGAGACCTGTCCCCGATCCCGGTGGGCGGCAATGCCGCGGCGAACACGGTCGTCCTGAGCGGCGTCGTGAGCGAGCCGGACGCAGGCCGGACCATCTTGCTCGACGTCGAAGTCGAGCCGGTCGGTCAGACTTTCACCGGTCGGCCCAACTACTCGAGCCCGTTGGGAGCAAGCGGCACCACCGCGTCGGTGACGGTGGGACCGCTGAGCGAGAACATCGGGTACCACTGGCAGGCCCGGGCTCGAGACGACGGCGGACGCACGAGCGCCTGGATCGCCTTCCCGGATGCCCCAGGCAACCCGGAGACCGATCCTGATTTCACCTACGAGGTCCAGCACCCACCGGTCCAGCTTGTCTTCACGGTCCAGCCGACCGCCACTCGGCTCAAGCTGCCGATTGTGCCTCCGGTGGTCGTGACCGCACAGGATGCCAACGGCCAGACAAGCACCGGCTTCACGGGCACCGTCACCATGGCGCTCGGCACGAACCTGACAGGTGCGAAGCTGTCCGGGACGACGAGAGTCACCGCCGTCGCCGGAGTGGCCACGTTCTCGAATCTGCGCGTCGACCGGACGGGGTTCCTCTACACCTTGCGGGCCACGACGCTGCAACCGCCGCTCTCGGCAGTTAGCGCGTCGTTCAGTATCACCCGCTAGGCCTTTCGTGGGCACGGGCGCGAACTGCGCGCTAGTGGCAGATCGGCGGGGCCGCGACTAGCGTTGCCTGCAGTCTCGCGCCCCCCGACTTGGAGGATCGTTATGCGCAACCGTCTCTGCGTCGTCGCCACGCTGCTCATCGCGGCGAGCGCCCGGGCGCAGCAACCGCCGGCCAAACCGACCTTCGCATTCGAAGAAGTGATGATCCCGATGCGCGACGGCGTGCGGCTGCAGACCGTGATTCTGACCCCGACCGATCGC
>JBGPIW010000178.1:0-5550 GCA_041485045.1 Gemmatimonadota bacterium
CCGGGTTGCCCACGATGACGCGCACTGTGCCGCCGAACGGGACGGTGTTGTCGACACTGTCCTGAACCACAACGACTACGCCTCCGGTCGCGCTGTCGATCTTCGCCAACACCGCTGTGTTGACTATTGGTGTCGTGAACAACAGATGGTGAGCCGGCGCCGCATTGATGTTGAATGCATTACTCAGCGGGCTGGTGAGCGCGCCACCAGAAGCCTGGAGCTGGTAGTTGTTCCCGGCTTTGATGATGCGAAGGTTCCCAAACGTCGCGACGCCCGCGCTCGCTGGTGCGGTCAGCGTCCCGGTCAACACGCCCCCCGCCGGATTGGCGCCGAGCACCATCGTCACCGTGCTGCCGAAGCTCGTGGCCGTGTTCAAGAACGCGTCGCGGGCAGTAACCATCACCCCACCGCTGCCGGCGTTGATCGCCACGCCCGCCGTGGTAGTCGCCGGCTGCGGCGTGAACGCGAGCGTCGTCGCCGGGCCCGCGTTCACGGTGACGGGCGCGGTCTGGGTGATGGAGATGCTGCTGGCTATCGCTGAAGCCGTCTTCACTCCTGAGGCGGTCGAGCTCAGCGTCCAGGTGGCCACTCCGCTGCCGTTCGTGATCACGGCACCAGCTGGCGTGACGGTGTTACCCGCTCCAGTCACTGAGATCGTCGTGCTGGCCCCCGAGACCGGGTTTCCGGAGTTGTCTCTGGCGGTGACGGTGATCGTCGACTGGCTGGACCCGTTGCTCGCCGTGATCGTGCCGGGACTCGCGACGACAGTGGACTGATTGGGATCCACCGTGCTGCTGACAATGTCGAAGAAGTTCGAGGTCGCCCCCGTGAGTCCCGTCGCGGCGGCGGTGAGGGTGTAGCTGGTACCGGTCTTGTCGATGCTCAGGATTGAAAATGTGGCGATGCCTGCGGCAGCCGGGATCGTCTTCGTGCCTGAGAGGATTCCGTTGCCGGGAGGGTTGGCGCCGATGGCCACCGTTACGTTGCTGATGAAGCCGGTGGCGAGGTTGTTGTTGGCGTCCAGGGCGCTCACCTGGACCGGAGGCGTGATCGTCGCGTTGGCCGAGGCGTTGTTCGGCTGGCCGCTGAAGACGAGAAGCGTCGCCGGCCCGGGCGTGATGTTGAACGTGAGACTGGTGTCCGGAGTCAGGCCGGTCGCGCCAGCCCGCAATTTGTAGCCCACGCCGGTCTTGTCGATGTTGAGGCTCGAAAACGTCGCCACGCCCGCGCTCGCCGTGGCGGTCGTCGAACCGCCGAGCGTGCCCGGCGGATTTCCCGCGTTGAATGCGATCGTCATCGCGACAGATCCGGTGAAGCTCGCATTCACGTTGCTGAATTGATCTTCGGCACTGACCTTGATCGGCGGCGCGATGTTGACTCCAGCCACGGCGTTCGCTGGCTGAACGGTGAAGACCAGCTGCGTCACGGGTGCGGCCGTGACGTTGAACAAATTGCTTTCCGCGGAATTGATGGTTCCCGCCGTCGCGCGCAGCCTGTAGCCCACACCGGCCGTGTCGATGATCAGGTTCGGGAACGGCGCGACGCCGCTTGACGCGTTGACCGTCGTCGTCCCCAGCAGCGTCACCTGCCCACCGGTCGGTCTGGTGGTGATCGCCATCGTGACCGGGCCGTTGAATCCCGTGATCGTGACGCCGTTCTGGTCCTGAACCGCAACCTGGGGCGGGCCGCTGATCGCACTGCCCGCGACACTGTTCCCGGGCTGGGTCACCCAGTTGAGCTGCTGCGGCGGCTGGTTGACGTGGAAGTCCGTGGCCGACTCGGCATTGCCGCCGAAGGACGCCCAGCCGGTGCGGCCAATGGGGCGGCCCGTGTTGTCCACGACCCGCGCCTGCCAGTGGTAGTTGTGGCCGGCCACCAGGGTTGGTGCCGAGACCGTCGCCTGGGCTGTTCCCCCGCTCGACACCGGTCCACTCTGCTGAAAGGTGACGCTGTCGAATCCCGTGACGACGTCCTTCACCTCGACCTGGAGCGTCAACTGGTTGCCGAAATCGATATCACTGAGCTGTGCCTTGAAGATGACGGTCGTCCCGTTGGCCGTGTCGCCCACAAAGATCACCGTCGTGCCGTTACTCTGATACTGGTTCGCGTTGGCGAAGGTCGGGTCGTGCCCCGCCTGGACGTTGAACGCCGGGTCGGCGAAAGTACTCCAGGTGGTTGTGACACGGCCGGTCTGGTCTGCCGCACGCACGCGCCAGTGGTAGCTCGTGTTGTCATTCAAGCCGGTCACGAGCACATAGGCTGGGGAATCGTTCGGCACCTTCGCGCTGAACCAATTCGCGAAATTGGTGAAACTGGTGCCGACAGGCTGAACCTCGGCCTGCAGTTGCAGCGTGTCTCCCAGGTCGGGATCGGAAACGACCGCTCGCAGGACGATGCTCTGCTGGGAGATCACCCCACCCGGAATGACCGGCGTTGTGGAGTCCGCTGGCACTCGTTGGCTGAGTGAGTCGGGTGCGCTCGGAGGCCGCGGACGCAGCACGCGAACCTTGAAAGCGCCCGTGTCAGCGGAGTCAGCGCTCGTCACTTCGACATAGTAGGGGACGCCGTCGCGAGGCAGCTTGATGTAGTACAGGCAGGGGTCCCTGCCTGCGCCAAGGCAGTTGTCACTCTGCTTCAACGGCGGCGCGGTCGCAGCCAGCGAGGTGCCGAACACGACGTAGGCGTCGTAGGCGGCCGTGACCTCGATCGTCACCGAGTCGACAGATGTGCCGTTGTTAATCTGGTATACCCGAGCGAACCGTCCCTGCCGGTGTGGCGCCCCGCAATCCGCCGACGTCAGGATCGAAGAGTCCGAGTCCGGGAGCGTAATCGTGGTCAGATCACAGGACCGTACCTGGTACCACAACGGTACCTCCAGAGTCCCGGTGCCGGCGCGATCCTGCACGACCACCGTGTCTTCGTACTCTCCAATGGCCAGGCCGCTTGGATGGAAGAGGGCCTGCAGCGTCGGTGTCTGCCCTGCTGTTCCGGAATCCGGATCGAGCGTAACCCACGGACTGTTGTTCTTTACGAACGCCCTCCAATGCAGGTCGCCGCCGCCGTCGTTCTTGACATTGATCGGTCGAACCTGCGGCGCGACACTGCCCAACGCGGAGGAGGCCTTGAGCGAATCGGGCGCGGCGGGTTCAACCACCAGGAGTGCCGTATCTTTGACTGTGATCAGATCGCCGATCCGACACGTCGCCACACCCACGGCGGCGACCACGACCAATAGTCCCCGCGCCAAAGGGGTCGGTGCGGGGACTCGAATACCTGAGCGTTTCACGGTAGGGACTTCCACGACCTAGACAATCTACTTGCAACTGACCCTCAACAGCAGGGCGTACGCCACGTTCGGTTGGTGACCGCTGACCCTCGGCTTGACCACCCCGCCGGGGCCCGGCTAGGATTGCCCGTTCTGGGCGGCGTAGCTCAGCTGGTTAGAGCAGCGGAATCATAATCCGCGTGTCGGGGGTTCGAATCCCTCCGCCGCTATAGCAAAACCTCCAGCACCGGCGCCCGCCGGGTGTGGGACCTCCGCCACGCCTTCTGCTCGCCGCCACGCGAGCTACCTTTGTCGCCCTCCATTTATCGGGACCGGCGACCAGCGTGGTTTTCCGTGGACATTAAGGAACGGGCGATACGCGATCCCGCACGCCTCCAGGCGCTGCGCCGCCTCGGGCTCGTCGACGCCCCCCCGGACCCCGCCCTCGACCGCCTCACCCTCGTCGCCCAACGGGTGCTGCGCGCCCCCGTCGCCTTGATCTGCCTGGTCGACGCCGACCGCCAGATCATCCAAAGCTCCGTCGGGCTCCCCGAGCCCTTCGCTGGCCGCCGCGAAACGCCGCTGTCCCACTCCATCTGCCGTCACCTGGTGACGACCGGCGTATCCCTCGCCGTCGGCGACGCGCGCACCGACGAGCGGCTGCGCGACCACCCCGCCGTCGTCGAGCTCGGCGTCGCCGCCTACGCCGCGAGTCCGCTCATCACGGCCGACGGTCACGTCGTGGGCACGCTCGCGGTCCTCGACTTCACCCCCCGCACCTGGCGTCCCGACGAGCTGGACTTGCTGGATCAGCTGGCGGGCACCGTGTGGACTCACATCGAGCTGCGGCGCGCGCGGCGCGAGCTGGAACAGCAGGCGGCCGCCCTGCGCCGCGCCGCTTCGGCGCAGGCACTCGACAACGGGGAACCCGGTGGCCGAGCGACGGGCGAGATCCGCGAGCCGCTCGGCGCCCCGCACGCCGATGCCTGGAGCGCGCTGCTCGACCACCTCCCGGATCCGGTGTACCTGAAGGACATCGACTCCCGCTTCACGCGCGTGAACGCAGCCCAGGCCCGCGTGTTGGGCGTCGACGATCCCGCGCAAGCCGTGGGCAAGAGCGACGCCGATTTCTTCACGCCCGAGCACGCCGCGGCCGCGCTCGCCGACGAGCACGAGGTCATGGCGACCGGCCGTCCGCTGGTCGCGAAGATCGAACGGGTGACGGACCTCTCCGGCCGCGTGCGCTGGTTCTCCGCCAGCCGGATGCCCGTGGTGGACGCCGCGGGAGCGGTGGTCGGCACGCTCGGGTGCTCGCGCGAGATCACCGACGTGATGGAGGCGGACGTCGAGCGGCGTCACACTCTGTCGCTGCACCGGGCGACGCTCGAGTCGACCGCGGACGGGATCCTCGTGGTGAACCGCGCAGGGCGCGTCACGAGCGTCAACCGGAAATTCACGGCGCTGTGGCGGCTACCCGAAGACGTCGTGGCGACCCAGCAGGACGAGCGGCTGCTCGAAGCCGTGATCGATCAGCTCAAGGACCCCGACGCCTTCCTGCGCCGCGTGCGGGAGCTGTACGCGGACAAGGAGGCGTCCAGCTTCGACATCATCGAATGCCACGACGGACGGGTATTCGAGCGGTATTCCCAGCCGCAACGCATCGACGGCGAGGTGGTGGGGCGCGTGTGGAGCTTCCGCGATATCAGCGAGCGACGCCGCACCGAGGACCAGAACCGCCTCCTGGCCCACACGATCCAGAGCACGGGCGACATCATCAGCATCACGGACCTGAAGGGACGGTTCACCTTCGTGAACCGCGCGTTCCTCACCACCTACGGGTACCTCGAGGCGGATGTGCTCGGGCGCACGCCGGCGCTGATCGACTCGCCCCGCAATCCCGCCGGGCTGCAGGACGAAATCCGCGACACGACGGAGCGGGGTACCTGGCGGGGGGAGCTGTGGAACCGGAAAAAGGACGGCACCGAGTTCCCGGTGGCGCTGACGACGTCGCAGATCCGCGACCCCGAGGGGCGGCTGGTCGGGTTGGTGGGCGTGTGGAACGACATCACCCAGCGGCGCCGCAGCGAGGCGGTACAGCGGGCGGTGTACCGCATCGCCGAGTCGGCCAGCGTGGCGGAAGGGCTCGAGGGGCTGCTGCACGCCGTGCACCACATCGTGGGCGAGCTGATGCCGGCCGAGAACTTCTTCGTGGCCCTGTACGATCGCGACGCGGACCTCCTGACCTTCCCGTATTTCGTGGACCAGGTGGACACCGCCGACGCGCC
>JBGPIW010000179.1:0-5510 GCA_041485045.1 Gemmatimonadota bacterium
CCATGCGGCGTGGACCCGCCTGGTGCAGCTCAACCCCGGCAGCGCACGAACCCACTCGCGACTGGGGGATCTCTACGCCTGCATGGATCCGGGCGCTCCGCGGGATCTCGCCAAGGCCGAGGCCGAGTTTCGCCGAGCCCTGGAGCTCAATCGCGAGGAGACCGGACCGCCGCTCCGCCTGGCAGAGATCGCGCTGATGCGAGGCAACCTGACCGGCGCCATCTCGCGTCTCGATGCCGTGATCGGCTCCCACAGCCGCAGCGTGGAGGCACACTTCCTCAAGGGCTACGTGGCCTGGAAGCAGGCGCAGCCGGCCTCTGCTGCCACGCGCTTCCGTGAGGCTGTGGCGCTGGCGCGCTCGGCCCCGCCCATCCAGGCAATTTCCGGTGAAGGCGACACCAAGCGAGGACTCGCACCGGCGGTCGCCCGAACAACGCGATGCCAGATGTTTGATGCTCAGATTGAGCGGCTGTCCAGCGTGGACAGCGCGAGCGTTTCAACGCAAATGAACGAGCTGTATCGGCAACTGGACATTCGGCTCGCTCGGTCGCGCTTCTAGAGCAGATAGCCTCGCTGCATCAGCGAGCGCCCCGAGGCCGCGTAACCGTCGGGGCCGGGCAGATGGAAGCTGAGCGAGTCGGCGATCCGGTCGTAGATGTTGAAGAGCACGCAAACCTGGATCGCATCCTCGATCGCCACATCACTGACTCCCGCAGCCCGGAGCGGCGCAAGGTCGGCGGGCCGGATGTCAGCCGGGGAGAGGGTGAGCTGCTCCAGAAAGCCGAGCGTCGCGCGCAGCTTTGGATCGATCGGCGCCGTGCGCCAATCCGCCAGCACCGCCTCCACCAGCGTGTCGTCTTTCAGGGCCAGCGACGCGACCGCGCCGTGAGCACCCGTTCAGAACAGACACTTGTTCAGACGGGATGTGAACGCCGCGAACAGCTCCCGCTCGCCCACGCTCCATGGCGATGGCCCGCGCATCACTGCCTGAGTCCAGTCGCACATCGCGCGGCCGAAGAATTCCGGCCGGTAAAGGAGCGTCTTGACGATGTCGGGCACCCGGCGCCCGCTCACCACCCGGATGAGCATCAGCTTCAGACGCTGCGCCAGGCGGTGTCCCCGCTCGACCGCACGGACGCGCATCAGTCCGGCTCCTCGCCGCGCAGCGCCGCGAGCCCGCGCTCGAGCCGGACCAGCGCGGCGCCTACCGCCGCCGAGACCGTGATCTCGAAGATCGCGTCCTCGGAGTGGCCCGCCTGCGCCAGTGCGGCGACGTCGGCGTCCGTCACCGTGTAGGCGTGCAGGGCAACCTTGTCGACATAGGAGGCAAGCGGAGCGGGCACCGTCCTCCGCTCCAGGACGGCACGGCGCAGCTCGCTCGGCGTGGCACCGGGGCTGGACAGGACCGTGTCCACGAGTCGCTGCGTCAACGCGGCGTACCGGCCGATCGGGTTTCCCACGGCGTTACGGATGCGCCGGCGCGAAACTCAACGCGACGCGTACGCTACGGGCGGCCCGCTGCTCCGCGGCGAGCGCCAGGGCGACTCCGTTGGTCCACCCGAAGCCATCCTGGGTCGGGTATTCTCCACCACCGGCCCGCCGGTTCACGTCCACGACGTCGTACTTCTCCATCATCTTGCCCGTGGCGCGATACGTGCGGCGATTCAACGTGAGCCAGCGGTCCCGGGCGGCATCCGCCAGGTCATCGCGCCGGTAGCGGCGCACGCCTTCGATCGCCAGCCACTCCAGCGGCGGCCACCCGTTGGGTGCGTCCCACTGTTGCCCTGAGGCGATCAGAGTCGTGACGAACCCCCCCGGCTTCAAAAAGTCACGTTCGAGACGTTCGGCGACGCGCACGCCCTGCTCGGGAGTGGCCAGTCCGAAATACAGCGCTGCGGCGGCCGCCAGTGTCGGGCGGTCGGCCACGCGCTCGCCGGTGCGCCAGCGCACGTCGTAGAAGAACCCGCCTTCCGGATCGTAGGCGATCGCCAGCAGCGCCTGGCGGCGCTGCTCGGCGGCCCGCGCATACCGGTCGGCGACTTCCCGGTCGCCCGCGCGCCCGCGAAACGTCCGCAGCGCGGCGATCGTGCGCTCGGCCTCATAGAGGAGACTGTTGAGGTCGACCGGGATCAGCTCCGTCGTTTCCAGCGTCCTGAGATCTTTCGGGTCTCGCATCCAGCGACTCGAGAAGTCCCACCCGCTTTCGGCCGTGGCGCGCACGTTGCGATAGAACTCCTCACGTTTTTCCGCGGGCAGCGTCTGCGCCACCTCCTGATCCTGGCGGTAGGACTCCGGCCTGGGCTCGGGCAGGTCGTCCCAGTACCGGTTGAGTAACCCCCCGTCGGGCTGCCGGACGACGCGGCGGTAGGTCTGGGCGGGCGCCAGGCGTTCCGCGCCCTCCATCCAAAACGCATGCTCCGCCTCCAGCGCATCGAGGTAGCGAAGCGCCTGCGTGGTATCGGTGGCTCGCGCATAGAGTCCGACCATCGCACCGAAGAACGGCGGCTGGCTGCGGCCGAGGTAATACGTCCGGTTGCCGTTGGGGATGTGTCCGACCGTGGCGATCAGGTGGGCGAAGTTGTCGAGCATGTGGCCGACGAGATCGGTGCGCCCGCTCTCGACGAGCCCGAGCATGGTGAAGTAGGAGTCCCAATAGTAGACCTCGCGAAAGCGGCCACCCGGGACGACGTACGCGTTCGGGAGGGGGATCAGCGACGAGCGGGCATCCGCGCTGTCGGGGGGGCGCGTCAGCACCGGCCAGAGGGCGCGAATGTGTGCTTCCATCGTCTGCGACCGATCCGTCTGGAAGCCTTCGCCCACCGGCCGGGGCAGGTCGAAGTTCCGTTCGACGAACGCCCGGTAATCGAACGCCGCGAGGCGACGCGCGGAGTCGTACTGCGCGACGATCTCCGCCGGCGCGACGCGCGGCCGCGCGTCGGCGAACGTCTTGGAGTCCGGGAAGATCCCCGACAGTTGGACGGCTTGGTACAACGCGCCCAGGTCGTGCGCGGGGTCGTAGCGGTCGACGCGCTGGCTCGGCCCGGCACAGCCGAGCAGCGCGAGGAGCGCCGTTACGCGAAGATGATCCACAGGACTCCGAGCAGCGCGGCGAGCACGATGGACAGCGCCACGTTCAGCCGCCATCCCTGCCGGTCCGCTGGCGCCGCGGCGGGCGCACCGGGAGGCTTCGTTCCATAGGTAATCCCGGCGATCTGGGCCGGCGCGGGCGGCGGGGTGAGCAGGCTCACGGTGACGAGCACCGTCGTGCTGATGGCGAACAGCAACACCGCGAAATGGAGGAAGTTGATCTCGGCGATCCACGCCCAGATGCCATCGGGCAGACCCGTCTTCGCCGGGCCATTGGCCAGCTCCAGGCCCAGCCGCAAGGCGCCGAGCACGAAGCCGCTCACCAGCGAGGTAATCGCCCCGGCTCCGTTCAGGCGGCGGAAGAACAGGCCGAGCAGGAAGCAGGCGGCGATCGGCGGGGCGATGTATGCCTGCACGCTTTGCAGATAGATGTAGAGCTGGGACGAGATGTACTTCATGAACGGGATCCAGAGGAGGCTGACCCCGACGAGCGCGACCGTCGTCAGCCGCCCCACCGTGACGAGCCGGGCCTCGCTGGCCTGAGGCCTCGCCTTGCGGTACACGTCCCAGGTGAGCAGGGTCGAGCAGGAATTGAACGCCGAGGCGAGGGAGCTCATCAGGGCCGCGAGCATGCCCGCAAGTACGAGCCCCTTGAAGCCGGCGGGGAGCAGCCGCGTCACCAGCACGGGGTACGCCGAGTCGGTGGCGCCCGAGCGCACGTCCGCGTACAGGGCCGCGGCGACGATCCCGGGGAGCACGAAGATGAACACCGGCAGGATCTTCAGGTACCCCGCCAGGATCGTGCCGCGGCGCGCTTCGGTCACGTTGCGGGCGGCGAGCACGCGCTGCACGATGTGCTGGTCGGTGCACCAGTACCACACGCCGAGGATGGGGGCGCCGAACACGATGCCGGTCCACGGGAAGTTCGGATCGGTGATCGGCTTCCACATGGAGAAGAAGTCTACCGGGACCTTCGCCTCGAGGCCGCTCCACCCGCCGGCGGCCCGGACGCCCAGCACGGCCAGCGTCGCGGATCCGATGATGAGGACTACCGCCTGCGCCACTTCCGTGAAGATGACGGCTCGCAGACCTCCCGTCACCGTGTAGAGACCCGTGATGACGATCAGCACGACCGCGCTCGTCCAGAAGTTCAGCCCCGTCACCGCGCGCATCACGACGCCGCCGGCGAACAACGTGACGCTGATCTTGGTGAGCACGTACCCGATGATCGAGACCCACGTGAAATAGGCGCGCGACGCCGGGTTGTAGCGGCGCTCCAGGAACTCGGGCATCGTGTACACCCCGCTGCGCAGATAAAACGGGACGAACACCCATCCGAGGAGCAGCAGAATCAGGCACGCGAGCCACTCGAAGTGCCCCACGGCGAGCCCACTCGATGCCCCGGTGCCGGCGAGCCCCACGAGGTGCTCGCTCCCGATGTTCGAAGCGAAGAGGCTGGCCCCGACGGCGATCCAGCCGACGTCGCGGCTCGCGAGGAAGAAATCCGCGCTGACGTTCTTCTCCCGCCGCGCGGCCCAGACACTGATGCCGAGCAGGACCAGGAAGTAGGCGGCGATGACAAGCAGGTCGAAGGCGCCGAAGTGGGCCACGGTCAGGGTCCTCTAGAGGGAGTGCCTAGGGGGAGAGACGCGCGAGCAGGAACTGTACGGCGAGGTCGGTGAGACTCCACAACTGCACGTCCGAGCTCGAGCCGTAACGGAACGGCCGGAGTGTGTCACTCTCGAGTCGATAACTCCACAGCTCGGCCTGCTTGAGCCCCGAGCCGGTCACCGCGTCGAGCGTCCGGGCGAGGACGGCGCTGGCGACCGAGTCGGGGCCCCCGCCGAGGCGCTGCGCAAGGGCGGAGACCAGCACGTTCACCTCCCGGCCCCACACGACGCGAGGAGAATGGTACAGGTCACGCCCGAACATCTCCCACACAGCGGGTGGGGCGTAGACGTCGTTGGCGGCGACGGGACCGACTCCTTCGATCAACAGGCCCACCGGATAGGGCAACTGGAACGGACGCAACAACTCGGCTTCGCGGGCCTCGTCCAGGTGCTCGAGCAGCAGCCACGCGGCGGGGTCGGTGCTCATCACCGGGATCGGCCGGCCCGCGCTGTCGAGCGCGAGGGCGGGGAACCGCAATGTGTCGGCCGGAACCCCACTCCGGCGCAAAACTTGCTCCCAGTGCACCCGCTCGGCGGCGGGGAGCGCGTCGAGCCGAGCCTGCACCCGCGCCTCCACCTCGGCGGGCGCGAGCGCGACCGCGAAGTGCCGCGCCACCCCACGCCATGTGTGCGCGGCGGCCTCGAGCCCTTGGGCCTCAGGTACGCCCGCCAAGCCCAGGCTGCGGAGCGTGCTGTCGATCGTGATGACCGCGCGCAGCGCCGCCGGCACCCATACGACATTGACGTCGAACG
>JBGPIW010000180.1:0-5510 GCA_041485045.1 Gemmatimonadota bacterium
CGACTCCCCTACCCACAGGGCGACGGCGTCACCCAAGTCGTTCAGGTCACGGGCACGCAGTGGACCTGGCAGCTGAGTCGCGACACCGTCGCAGCCGGACAGCCCGTCGAATTTCAGGTGACGAGCGCCGACGTGAACCACGGGTTCGGGATCTACGACCCGCAACTGCGGCTCGTGGCCCAGGTGCAGGCGATGCCGGCCTACACCAATACGCTGCGCTACACATTCCCAGAGCCGGGCATTTACCCGATCCTCTGCCTCGAGTACTGCGGCATGATCCACCATTTCATGAAGACTGAGCTGGTGGTCCAATGACCCCGGCGGGCGTGAGTCCGATCGATGCCGGCGGGCGCCGCGGCGTCGTGACGTCGCTCGCCGTCTTCCTCGTCGTGCTCCTGCTGATGGCCGTTCTCGGGGTCGTCATGCGGTCCGTGCAGGGCGGCGACGTGCCGCTCGCACCGAGGCTGTTTTACGAGGTGATGACGGCGCACGGCATCAGTCTGGTCGGCATCGCCGGTTTGGGCGGGGCGGCGGTGATGTGGTATTACCTGCGGCGCTACGTCGAGCTGTCGAGCGCGGTCCTCTGGTTCAATGTCATCTGCTTCCTGCTCGGTGCCGTGATGCTCCTGGCGGCGATCTTTGTGGGCGGCTTCGCGACCGGTTGGACGTTTCTGTATCCGCTGCCCGTCCACTCCAACGGCCAGTGGGGGAACGGCGCGGCGGCGATGTATCTCGGCGGGCTGCTCCTCATCGGGGTGGGCTTCCTGGTGTTCTATCTCGACGCCGGCCGGGCCATCCTCGGTCGGTACGGGCTGAGCCGGGCGCTGGGATGGCCCCAGCTCTTCGGCGGGAGCGCCGAGGAGCCTCCACCGACTACGGTGGTCGCCAGTACTGTCGTCACGATTGTGAATACGCTGGCGCTGCTCGCCGGCGCCACGATCCTCGTGCTCGAGTTGTTCACTGCGCTCTCGCCCGGTTTCTCGATGAATCCGTTGCTCGCGAAGAACCTCACCTACTTCTTCGGGCACGCGTTCATCAACGCGTCGATCTACATGTCGGTCGTGGGGCTCTACGAGATCCTCGCCCGCGAGACGGGGCGCCCCTGGAAGTCGTCAAAGCCATTCCTGATCGCTTGGAACGCCACTCTGATCATGGTCGTCGCGGTCTATCCCCATCACGTGTTGATGGACTTCGTGATGCCGCGGTGGATGCTGATCATGGGGCAGGTGCTGTCGTATACGAGCGGATTCCCGGTGCTGCTCGCCACGGCCTACGGCACGCTCACGATCATCCATCGCTCCGGCATCCGCTGGACGCTGGTGTCCAGCCTCCTCGTGCTTTCGACCTTTGCCTGGGCCGCCGGCGTCATCCCGGCCATCCTGGACGCCACCATCGTGGTGAATCAGGTGATGCACAACACCCTGTGGGTGCCGGGACACTTCCATTTTTACCTGGTGCTGGGGCAGGTCGCGATGGTCCTCGCCTTCGCGCTCGAGCTGACGAATGGATCGGCTCCGGCTGCCGATACCCCACCGGATCGGCTCGCCTTCTGGACGTACGTTGTGGGCGGTCTGGGTCTCTCGGCGGTGTTCCTGTACTCCGGCCACCTCGGCATTCCGCGCCGCTACGCCGTGTACCACCCGGACTGGATGCCCTACGCCCGGTTCGGCGCGCTCTTCGGGCTGCTGGCGGTTGTCGGCATGGGCTGGTTCGCCCTGCGGTTCTTCCGGCGTATCGGGATCGCCTTGCGGAGCGCCTGAGCCGGCCAGTCGCACGGTGTCGCCCACACCGGGGGCGTGACTCAGTGCACATCGGCCGGGTGCGGGCGTCTCCCATATTGCCCTATGCACCGGCCCATCGTCCTCGCTGGACTCGGCTACCTCGCCATTTGTGCCGCGCTCGTGGTGCGCCACCACGCGCGCCCCAAACCGGCACCGCCAGAGTCTGCCCCCGTCACCGTGCGATTTGACGGTCCCGCCGACCAATGGTTCACGGCCATCAAGCCGTACTGCAATGCGGTGGAGGTGGAAATCGCGCAGCGCCAGCACCCGGCGCCGGAGACGCTCGAGGGACGAGGGTTCAGCGCGGCGTGCTACGCCCTCGGAGGGAAGATGTCGCAGGCCCGTGCGGTGATCGACCGCCTCGCCACGGACGACCGCCATCGCGCAGCGGGGATCGTGTTCGACGTGGCGCATCCCGTCGCCGACGCCGGTGACGACCGGTCGGCCGGCCCCATTATGGAGCTGGTGGTCCAGTACTGGCCCAACCACTACATGGCCTTGTATCACGCCGGCATGTCGGAGTATGCGTTGGACGAGCGCGCGCTCGCGCGGGAGCACCTCCAAACCTTCCTCTCGTTGTACCACGAGGACGATGGCTGGAGGCGCAACGCGCTGGACGTCCTCGGCCGGATGCACTGATCGGACGCAAATGACCGAGTCCACCTATCTGCCCGCCGGTGCGGTCCTGCAGGACCGCTACGAAATCGTTCGCGAGATCGGCCGCGGCGGGTATTCGGTCGTCTATCTCGCGCGCGACCGCCGCGTGGGGTCCGAGGTGGCGATCAAGCTGCTGGTGCCGCCGCCGGTTGCGGCGCGCCTCGCGCGTGAACGGCTGCGCCGGGAAGTGCAAGCCGTCCGCCGGTTGAGCCACCCCAATATCGTGGCGGTCTACGACGTCGCGGACGACGGTCCGTGGAGTTTCGTCGTACTCGAGTACGTGGCGGGGCCGGACCTCGCCGTGCGCGTGCGCGAGCGCGGTCCCGTGGACGCCGCGACGGCCGCGCGTTTCGGTCGCGACGTGGCCGGGGCACTCGAGGCCGCCCACCGCGCCGGTATCCTGCACCGCGACGTGAAGCCGCAGAATGTGCTCATCGCCCCCGATGGCCGGGCACGGCTCACCGACTTCGGATCGGCCCGCTTGGCGGGGCAGGCGACGGTGACGCAGACCGGCGGACGCGTCGGCACGCCGGGCTATGTGGCGCCGGAGATCGCGGCGGGAGCGCGGGGCGACGCCCGCGCCGACTGCTACGGGTTGGGGATGACCCTCTACTACGCCCTGGTCGGTGACCTTCCGGCGTCGGCGACGCGCCAGGCAGGTGCGCTGCCGCCTCCGACGGGGGGCCATCACCCGCGCGAGGCGCGTGCCGACGTCCCACAGTGGCTCGACGACGCCGTGGCCCGGGCGACAGCCGCCGAGGCCGATGTGCGGTTTCCGTCGGCGGCGCTGTTCACCGCGGCGTTGTCGCCCGACGCCGACTGGGACGAGGACTGGGCCGCGGCCCCACGAGGCGATTGTTGCGTGATTTGCGGATCGCCGGATCCATTTGCCTTAGGCATCTGCCCCCGATGCGCCCGACGGGCCGGCGGCTCCGATGACGTGCTCGTGTTCGTGCACCCTCCCAGCCGCGGCTCGGCTCGCGCGGCGCTCCTCGAGACGCTGGCCGATCGGATCGGATCGACGACCAGCGCGGCCAGCTGCGAAGCCGCCGCCCGCGGGGAGCGGCCGCTGCTGCGCGTCCCCGCGGAAACCGCTCCGCGCGTGGTCGATCGACTGCAAGCCCACGGGGTTGTCGCGCGGACCGAGACGATGCCGCCACCGTGGCGGGCGACGGTCTCTCCCGTGGTCGTCGCGTTCGCGGGGGTCGTGGTCGTCGGAGGCTCGCTGGCCGGGGTGCTGGCCAGCGCTCCGGTCTTGCTGCTCGCGAGCCCGCTCGTCGCTGCCGCCCTGGTGAGCGCGGCCGCGGTGGGTCGGAGGGTGCCGGTGTGGGACACGCCGCACTCCAGCGGCCGGCGTCTGCCGTCCGAGGCGGAGCGCGAGGCGGTGCGTACACTCGCGACGCTCCCCGAGGGAACGGCGCGCCGATTGCTGCTCGATCTGGTGCGGCGCGCGGCGGCGAGTCCCGTCGAGGCGGCGCCGATCGGGCCACTGCTCGCGGCGGCCTGCGGGGCCGCCCGGGAGCTTGCCGTGCTCGAGCAGCACCTCGACGCGTTCGATGCGCAAGCTGATCGGTTGGCGGACCCGCCCGCCGCCTGGTTGGATGCGCTGAGCCGGTGCGAGCGGGGACGAGACGCCCTGGGGCAGCGCTTGCTGGAAGCTGTTGCGGCGCTGAGCGGGACCTTCGGCGAACGGGCACTGCAGGCGGCCTCCCCCGGCGAGTCGCTCGCCACGCTGACGCGAGACCTCGACGAGGAGGGGCGGTTGCAGGCGGAGGCGGCGCGAGAAGTGGAGTCGCTGCTCTCGCGCTAGGGCCGTTTGCTCTGGTTGCGGAACCGGTTGATCTCGTGCTGCGTCATGGCCCGCCCGCCGTACCGCTCCTCGGTCCAGGGATCGCCCCGCATGTGGTACCCGTTTTGCTCCCAGAACCCGGGGATGTCGTGTTCCAGCAGCTCGAATCCCCGCACCCACTTCGCGCTCTTCCAGAAATAGAGATGCGGCACGAGCAGCCGCGCGGGCCCGCCGTGCTCCGGCGTGAGCCACTCGCCGTCGTGTTTCAGTGCGATCAGGTTGTCGGGCCGATCGAGATCCGCGAGCGGCAGGTTGGTGGTGAACTCCTGCTCCGCATGCACCAGACAGAACCGCGCGGCGGGTGATACGCCCGCGCGCTCGAACAGAGTTCGGACGGCGACGCCTTCGAAGCTGTTGTCGAACCGGCTCCAGGTCGTGACGCAGTGGATGTCGCAGCGGACCGTGGTACGCGGCAAGGCGAGCAGCTCCTCCCACGTGATCGAAAAGGGCCGGTCGACGAGACCGGAGACGTCGAGCGTCCAGGTCGCCGTGTCCACCTCCGGCACGAGGCCGTAGTGCAGCACCGGCCACTTGGTCGTCAGGACCTGGCCGGGTGGCAGCCGGTCCGTCATGCGGGCAGCGGCGCCGGCTCGACGCGGTGTGCGCTCACCTCGAACGCGCGCTCGAACCCCGCGATCACGGCATCGATTGTCCGGTTCCACACCGACTCTTCCCCCGTCCCTCGTCCCCCTTCCCGTGTGACTGAAGTCATGACCACCCCCGAAATCCCGCACGGCACGATCCGGTCGAACGCCGTGAGGTCGGTCGTCACGTTCAACGCAAAGCCATGCCAGGTGACCCAGCGCTTCACGTGGACACCGATGCTCGCGATCTTGCGGCCGCCCGTCCACACCCCGGTGCGACCCGCTTCGCGGGCAGCCGGGATCCCCAGGCGGGCGAGGGCGTCGATCAGCGCCTCCTCGAGGGTGCGCAGGTACCAGTGCAGGTCCTGGCGGTAGGCGGTGAGATCGAGGATGGGATAGCCGACCAGCTGGCCCGGGCCGTGATAGGTAACGTCGCCCCCGCGCTCGACTTCGACGACGTCGATGCCGTCGGAGCGCAACAGATGGGCCGATGCCGCCGTCCGACCCAGCGTAACGACAGGGTCGTGCTCGAGCAGCAGCAACAGGTCGTTGCGGCGTCCGTCGAGCCGCTCCTGCGCCAGCGACCGCTGCCATTCGAGCGCGGCGCGATAGGGCACCCGCCCGGCCACCAGAACATCG
>JBGPIW010000181.1:0-5498 GCA_041485045.1 Gemmatimonadota bacterium
CGCTCCGCGCTCGGCGCGTCGCGCCGCGACATTCTCGCGATGATCGTGGGGCAGGGACTGGGACTCTCGGGGCTGGGCATCGTGCTCGGACTCGTCGGAGCGTTCCTGCTGTCGCGGCTCATGGTGACGCTGCTGTTCGACGTCCCACACACCGATTTCCTGACCTATGCGGTCGTCACCACGCTGTTGCTCGTGGTCGCCCTGGGAGCGAGCTGGGTTCCCGCGTGGCGGGCGGCGCGGGTGAATCCGATAACGGTGCTCAGGACCGAGTAGCTGTGAAGGTGGATAGCATTCGGATGGCGAAGGTGAATAGCGGACTGTAAGATGGGGCCTTCGATTGAACCCCTCGAATTGGGAGGACTCCCATGCCCCAGGCTGATCCGACACAGATTCTCGCCGAGCTCTCCGCTGTCTTCGGTGCGGAGGCGGTGCGCGGCGGCTGCACGCTCGCCCCAGGTACCAGCGCCACCTTCAACGACCTGTTTGAGAAGACCGTGCAACGGGGACTCAAAGACCGTCCCAACGCCTGGACCGCGAATGCCCACCGCTACATCGTGAAGCAGGTGGCGCGGATCACAGACGATGCCTGCCGAGTGGCGAGGGAGCTGCACGGCGCGGAAATCAACTCGGAGATCCTGGACCAGGCGACCCAAGAAGTCATCGCCGAGCAACAGCTCGTGTGCGAGCGGGCCATGGGGATGGCCGAGAAGAAAGACCAGCCCGGGGACGGGTACGTCAACTTGGGCATATTCTGCAGGAAGCTCTAACGAAGCTCCTCCGTCGCGCCGTTCTGGGTGCCCTGGCGGCAGGGGCGGCGATCAAGGTCATCGCCGGCGTGCTGAGTGCGCCGATCGCACGGCCGACCGATGACCCTGCCTCTCCCTCCCGTTGGTTCCTGCTCGCCCAGCTGCTCGCTTTGTCGGCTTGCGCCGCGTATCTCGCCGCGGGCGGCCGCCGTGATCGGCGGGCCGTCTGGCTCGCGCTCACCTTCCTGCTCGGTGGCTCCGCGTTCGCCGACCCGCTGCTCGAGCGAGCGGCTGGAGCTGCACCCGCGATAGAGCCAGTCGCGCGGGCACTGTCGGGTCTCCAATTCGCCGCGTTCTTGCCGTACGCGGCCTGGGCCTTTTTCGGCGACTTTCCGCGCGCCACGACCTTCGGCGCGCTGGCACGGCTGCCCGGGTCGGCGCGCCAGGTTTGCCTGTGGGTCGGCCTGGCGCTGTTCACAGCCAACGCGATAGGGGTTGTCGCGACACCGGCGCGGGAGCCGTGGCGCGACATGATGACGTCTCTCGACCGCTACACGCCGGGCGGCCTGTTCTGGCCCGTGGTCTTCGCGCTCACCGCCGCCGCGCTCGGGTACGGAATCTGGAACGCGCGCCACGCTCGCATCGAGGAGCGGCGTCGGGTTCGGGTCCTCCTCGCCGCAATCGTCATCGGCAGCGCGCCCATCCTGGGCGTCGTGCTCCTCACCGAGATGTGGCCACTCGCCCGCCGGGTGATTCTCGAACCACCCGCGTACGCGGTGGCGCAGTGGCTCGTCTATACGCCGCTCCTCGCCGTCCCGCTCGCGACGGCATACGCGGTCCATGTACATCAGGCGCTCGATGTCAGCCTGTACCTTCGTCGGGCCCTCCAGTACGCCCTGGCGCGCTACAGTGTGCTCCTCATGGCGGCGACGCCGTTCGTGGTCTTCGTCGTGCTGCTCTACCAGCACCGCGACCGGCGCGTCGTCGACCTGGTTGCGACGAGCAGTGGGGCCGGACTCCTCGCCGCCGGTGCCGCCGGAGTGCTCGTCGCGCGGGCGCGGCAACGGGTGCTCGACGCCCTGGATCGCCGCTTCTTTCGGGACCAGTACGATGCCCGGCGCATCCTCCGTGACCTCATCGGTGGCATGCGCCGCGTCGTGGATCTCACGGAGTTGGAGCAACTCGTCACCCGCGAGGTGGACCGTGCACTCCACCTCCAGAGCGTCGCCCTGATGGTCCTGAGCGCCCGGGGGGACCACTTCGTGTCTCGCCTGGGCCGGGCGCGACCCCTGCCGGTCACCGCCCAGTTGGCTACCCTGCTTGCGGTAAATGGTGAGCCACTGCAGCTGCGTGCCGACGAGCCCGGACCCCACGCGCTCCCGGATGCCGAGCACGCCTGGCTCGTCGACGGCGGCGTTAGCCTCCTAGTCCCGTTGTTCGACGCCGGCAGCTCACTCCTCGGCTTCGTGGCTCTCGGCGAGAAGCGGAGCGAGCTGCCGTTCACCGAGGAGGATCACGGAATTCTCGCGGCGGTCGGCTCAGCGACGGCCGTCGCGCTGGAGCGACGTTTGCTGGCCGGCGCGCGTTCGAGCGACGGTGCCGGGGTGGCGACAGCCGGGGAATGCGCGCAGTGCGGTTTGGTATCCGCCGCGGAGGAGCACGCATGCTCGCGGTGCGGCGCGAATCTGGGAGAGGCGCCCGTGCCCCTGCTCCTCGCAGGAAAGTTCCTCGTGGAGGAGCGGATCGGGGCTGGCGGCATGGGCGTGGTGTATCGAGCGCGCGACTTGAGCCTCGACCGGCCGGTGGCGATCAAGACGCTGCGGCCGATGGGCATGCTGCTCGCGTGGCGATTGCGACGAGAGGCACGGGCCATGGCTCTCGTGACCCACCCCAACCTCGCCGCCATCCACGGCCTCGAGTCCTGGAAAGGGACACCGATACTCGTGGTGGAGTACCTGTCCGGCGGCACACTGGCAGATCGGATCGCCAAGGGCCCGCTGTCGCTCGAGGGGACGATCGAGCTGGGTCTCGTCCTCCTGACCGTCGTCGATCGAATTCACCGCGCGGGGATCCTGCACCGCGACATCAAGCCTAGCAATATCGGGTTCACCGGGGACGGTGTGCCCAAGCTGCTCGATTTCGGACTTGCGCGCATGATGGAAACGGCGTGGGGCGAGGCGCCGCACGCAGCGACCGGCACGCCCACCGTGGTTGCGGGCGCGACAGTCACGGAAGCGGAGTGGGCAACGGTCACGGGCCTCGTGCTCGGGACGCCCGAGTACATGTCACCCGAGGCGGCGGCTGGCGAGCCACCGGACCCTTCGTTCGATCTTTGGAGTGTCGCGGTGGTACTCTACGAGCTCCTCGCGGGCCGGCCCCCGTTCCGCGGCTTCACGACGAGGCAGACGCTGGATCTCGCACGGGCCGGCCGAGCGACCGACTTACGGGAGCTCGTGCCGGGTTGCCCAACGGCTCTGGCCGAGTTCTTTGATGAAGCGCTCGCCTCGGAGCGGTCGCGACGACCCGCTACCGCCCGCGAGATGCGAGAGCGGCTGCTGGAGCTGCGCGTCGCGTAAACCTAGCCCCTGCAACACGGCCCCAACTCTTGGAAGGGCGTCGATCCGTCCTTCCGAGTCGGCCCGCAACCCGCTCGCCCGACCGATATCTCCTCCTCGAGCGCCCCGTAGCTTGCCTACTTGGCAGCTGCAGGTACACCCCGTGAAACCATGGAGCAGTCCCAATGACACCGAGCAGGCGGAATCTGATGAAGGGCAAGCTCAACGAGCTAAAGGGCAACGTGAAGGAAACAGCCGGGAAACTCACCGAGGATAGCGATCTGGAAGCCGAAGGCGCGGTCCAGAAGGCGCAAGGCCAGGTCCAGCAGAAGATCGGTCAGATTCAGCAGGTCCTGGGGAAGTAGATCACAGCTTCCCGAACGCGACGCCCCGATAGGTCCAGCCGCTGCTCGTCACCGCGTCCTGGATCGGCTGCTTGAGCTCCTTGGTATTGAACCGGTAATTGTAGACCTGGCCCGGCGCCAGCGTCTCCGTGAACGCGTAGGCCGTGCCGAACTCGACCTCCTGTATCTGACCTTTGAACTTGGATACGGCGACCGACAACTTCGGCACCCCGACCGACCATTCGAGCGTGTATTCCCGGTCCATCGCCCGGACTTCGTGCTGTGCGGCGTCGAGCTTCAAGTAGATGCGAAAGGTCTTCGAGAGCCCGGCTTTCGAGAATACCTCGTACCACTCGGCTTCCACGATGCGCCATTCGGCGATCACGTCCACCTGCTCCGACTTGCCGTCGATCAGATGATATGGCGCGGTGGCCCGGTTCAGGCTCATGAGCGCGTGGAGGACCTCCTGCGGAGACCGCACCGGGGTCCCGGCGGGCGGGCGTTTCGTCGAGGAGAGAAAATCGAGCAGTCCCATCGCATACCTCCGGTTAGGTGACTGTCAACCGTCCAGAATCCGCTCGATCGCCGCCAGCTCGTCACCCGAGAACGCCGCGCTCGAGAGCGCGGCCACGGCATCCGTGACGTGCGCCGGCCGGCTCGCCCCGATCACTGCCGAGGTGACGCTTGGATAGCGCAACGTCCAGGCGAGCGCCATCTGCGCGAGACTCTGACCCCGCGCCTGCGCGATCTCGTTCAAACGGAGCACCTTCGCCCGCACTGCCTCGGTCACCTCTTCCCGCTGGAGGAAGCCGTGGGGCTTGGCGGCGCGCGAATCCCGCGGCACGCCAGTGAAATAGCGATCGGTCAGGAGCCCCTGTGCGAGAGGGGAGAAGACGATGCAGCCGAGCCCAAGCTCCTGCAGGGTGGCGAGGAGGCCCTGCTCGATGTCGCGCACCAGCATGCTGTACTTGGGTTGGTGGATCAGACAACGGACCCCAAGCGCGGCGAGGATCTGTACGGCGCGACGCGTCTCATCTGGCGAGTACGCCGAGATGCCGACATACAACGCCTTGCCCGCGCGCACCGCGTGGTGCAGCGCCCCCATGGTCTCCTCGATCGGCGTATCCGGGTCGGGGCGATGGTGATAGAAGATGTCCACGTACTCGAGCCCCATGCGGGCAAGACTCTGGTCGAGGCTCGCGAGCAGGTACTTGCGCGAGCCCCAGTTGCCGTAGGGTCCCGGCCACATGTCCCAGCCCGCTTTGGTCGATACGATCAGCTCGTCGCGGTGGGCGGCGAGGTCGCGCCGCAGGATCTTGCCGAAGGTGGTCTCCGCCGATCCCGGGGGCGGGCCGTAGTTGTTGGCGAGGTCGAAGTGGGTGATGCCCAGATCGAACGCGCGGCGCACGGTGGCGCGCGCGGTGGCGAAGGGGTCCACGGCGCCGAAGTTGTGCCACAGGCCGAGGGACACCGCGGGAAGCAGCACGCCGCTCGCTCCGCAGCGGCGGTAGGGCATGGTGTCGTAGCGGGCGGGGTTGGGGCGATAGGGGGGCATGGGGAGAGAATGTACCTCATCCCCTAGTCCTATCCGCGCACGATTTCGATGACGGTGTTCTGTCCTCGGAACGCCGTCGTGTAGGATGCCGAGTTGCCTCCCTGCGCCCAGGAGTCTCAGATTATGGGTATGCCCGCCATGTCGTCATCGGTCACGACGATCGCCGAGCTGCTGGCGCTACCCGAAGACGGCATGCGCCACGAGCTGCTGGACGGCGTGCACGCCGTGACGCCGTCTCCCGCGCTGCTCCATCAGGCCGTGTTGCGTGAGGTTATGAGCCTGCTGATCGAGTCGCTCA
>JBGPIW010000182.1:0-5474 GCA_041485045.1 Gemmatimonadota bacterium
GAAGAAGTGGAGTTTCGACCGCACCATCACCGGCTGGAGGTCTTCGGCTTGTGCCGCGACTGCCAGCAATCCAATCCCCTCGCACGGACGAGATGACGTGATCGACCCAGCGCAGTTCATGCCGACCAGGGCGTTTCTGACCAAAGGGGTGGGCCGCCACAAGGAGAAGCTCACGAGCTTCGAGATGGCGCTGCGGGACGCCCATTTGGCGAGCTTCAACCTGGTCCGCGTCAGCTCGATCTTTCCGCCGCACTGCCAGCTGGTGGACCGCGAGGAGGGGTCGAAAAACCTCCGCCCCGGCCAGGTGCTCTTCACCGTGCTCGCCGAATCCGCCACCAACGAGCCAAGCCGCCTGGTGGCGGCCTCGATCGGCCTCGCGGTCCCGTCCGACCCGTCGCACCATGGGTACATCTCCGAGCATCACAGCTACGGTCAGAACGAGAGCGTGTCGGGCGACTACGCCGAAGATCTGGCGGCGTCGATGCTGGCCACCGTGTTGGGGGTGCCGTTCGATCCCGACCAGGCCTGGGACCAGCGCCGCGAGCAGTGGATGCTCTCGGGCGACATCGTGCGTACGCTGAACGTCACGTCGACGGCGGAATGCGGCGACGACGGCCGTTGGACCACCGTCGTGGCGGCCGTGGCATTCTGTGGATAAGCGGCTCGCCCGCCTTCCCTGGGGTGCGCCCGCCAACTTCCTCGGCTTACCCGAGGCGGACGTCCCGGCGCTGGAGCGGGCGGCGGTCGTGATCTTCCCCGTGCCCTACGAGGCGACGGTGTCCTACATGGGCGGCACTCGCTTCGGACCCCGCCGCATCCTCGAGGCGTCGCGGGCGATCGAGCTGTACGACCACGAGCTGGACGCCGAGCCGTACCGGGTCGGGGTGTACACATTGCCGGAGCTGCTCCTGACGGGCGCCGGACCCGAGGCAGCGCTCGGCGAGCTGCGCACCGCGTTCGATGCGCTGCTCGCCGACGACCGGTTCGTCATCATGCTGGGTGGCGAGCACTCGATCTCCGCCCCGCCGATCGAGGCGCACGCAGCCCGCCTGAGCGGGGACGGGCGCCGGCTGAGCGTGCTGCAGCTCGACGCGCACGGCGACCTGCGCGCCGAGTACGAAGGGACCCCCTTCTCGCACGCCTGCGTGATGTACCGGGTGCACCAGGCCGTGGACCTCGTGCCCGTGGGCATCCGGGCGATCACGGCGGAGGAGCGGCGTCTGATCCGCGAGCGGAACATCCCCACCATCTTCGCGCACGAGCTCGATGCGGACGGGAAGTGGATCGAGCGCGCCCTCGCGGCGCTCGGGCCCGACGTGTACCTGACGATCGATATCGATTTCTTCGACCCGAGCCTCGTCCCGGCGACGGGCACCCCGGAGCCCGGCGGTGGGAGCTGGTACCCCACGCTGCGGCTGCTCGAGCGGGTGTTCGCGGAGCGCCGCGTGGTCGGCGCGGACGTGGTGGAGCTTGCGCCGATCCCCGGCGTCGTGGCGCCGGACTTCCTCACCGCCAAACTGATCTACAAGCTGGTGGCGTACCATCAGCGTGCGCGTGATGCCAGACGGCGGTAACGGCGTCCCCCTGCTGGCGGCGTTCGCGGCGGGGCTCTTGAGCTTCCTCTCGCCGTGCGTGCTGCCGCTGATCCCCAGCTACGTCGGGTTTCTCACGGGCATGACGGCCGAAGAAGTGCAGGCGCGACGCGGCACGGCATTGCTGCACGCGCTGTGGTTCGTCGGCGGGTTTGCGCTGATCTTCGTCGCGCTGGGCGCCTCGGCCTCGGCGCTGGGGGCGCTCCTGACCGTCTCGCAGTACTGGATCGCGCGCGGCGGCGGCGTGCTGGTGATCCTGTTCGGGCTGTACCTCCTGGGGATCCTGCGGCCGGCGTTCCTCATGCGGGAACGCCGGGTCCATCTCGCACGCAAGCCGGCGGGGTATCTGGGATCGTCGGTCGCGGGGATCGCCTTCGGCGCGGCCTGGACGCCGTGCATCGGCCCGATCCTCGGCGCGATCCTGACGCTCGCCGCCACGCGGTCCAGCCTGGCGCAGGGGACGGCGCTGCTCGGAGTGTACACGCTCGGGCTCGCACTTCCGTTCCTGCTGACAGCGCTGGCCCTGGACCATTTCCTCGTCTGGTTCCAGAAGTTCCGCGCCTACCTGGTGTGGGTGGAGCGTATCTCGGGCGTACTGCTCATTCTGCTCGGCTTGCTGCTCGTAACCGATCGGTTCACGCTGCTGGCAAGCTGGCTGCAGGGCCTGACGCCCGAGTTCCTCCGCAGCCGGTTGTAACCCGCCGTCCCCTCAATGGGAGGACCGATCATGCTCGATCAATTCAAGAAGTTCATGCTCGAAACAAACGCGTTTTCGCTGGCGATCGGGGTGGTCATCGGCGGCGCCGTGGCGAAACTCGTCACCGCGCTCGTGGCCGATCTCCTGATGCCGGTCATCGCCCTTATCCTGCCCGGCGGCGCCTGGCGGGAGTTCAGTATTTCGCTGGGGGTGGGCCACGATCCCCTCAAGGTTGGGGACCTGGTCGGAAGCCTGATCGACTTCCTGATCATCGCGATGGTCGTCTACATCGTGATCGTCAAGCTGTTCAAGCTGCAGCCCAAGACGTGAGTCGTCGCGCTGGCATCCGGCGCGGGGCGTAGGCGTTCGAGGGGCGGCTCGACGCGGCTCATTTCCAAGAAGGGCGAGGGGGCGAAACGGCGAGGGTCGTGACAGCCGTCGCCATGCCCCCAAGGAGCTAGTTCGTTCGACCCCCTGCCGACCACCTGTCGTTAAGCCGCTTTTCATCCTCCCGAGGGATATTCGGCCGTCCCACCGGCGACCAAGTTTCAATCCATGCCGCTGTCACCCTCTCGAGGAGTTCGCATGAAACGAACGGTCATGGTCCTGGTCGCCGCGTTGTGCGCCACGGCACTGTCGCCTCTGGCGGCCCAACAGGCGGTCGGTCCAGCGCCAGCCGTGGGGGTGAGCACGGCGCCGGCGAGCGCTCCGAACGCCTCGCTGCCGGGACCGCGTCTCCAGCCCGAATATCGGCGCTTCGAGCCCAGCATCACCGACAGCAGCGCACCACACCGCGCGGCGCTCATGAGCGACGGCGGCAGCCACACCATCGTGATTTCGACCCTGGCGTTGATTCTCATCGTCGTGATCGTGGTGCTTCTCGTCGCGAAATAAGGAGTCTCGTATGCCTATCCTGGCTTGGATCGTCGTCGGCATTATCGGCGGCTTCATCGGCAGCAAGTTCGTCAACAATCGTGGTGAGGGGCTCGTGGGAGATCTGTTCCTGGGCGTCATCGGGGCCGTCGTGGGCGGCTGGGCGTTCAATCAGTTCGGCCACTCGGGCGTCACCGGCATCAATCTCTACAGCATCCTGGTATCCGCCATCGGCTCGATCGTCGTCCTGGTGGTATACCACGCGCTGAGCGGACACCGCATCCGGGCCTAACGCTTTCCCCCCCCGCGCCTGGGCGCCTCCTGTCCCTCCGGGCAGGAACGCCGCGCGGTACCCCGGGCAGCGCATCGATCCTCACTGCGCCGGGGCAGCTGAAGAAGACGCCCCGCAACGGACATCCGTTGCGGGGCGCTTTGGTCAGTGCGGGCGATTCTTGACAGGTGCGGCGCCGCGGTGGAGTTTTTCGTCGTCACGCTTGGTTCTCGGTGCACCCGCCTTTCCCGATCGTTCCCAAGAAGGCCCATGCCTACATCCATTCGCCACCGCAAGCCCGGACCACTGAAGCGAGCCGGAAACGGCAGACACCCGCTGGCCAAGGCCCCGACCGGGATCCCGGGCCTGGACGAAATCACCAACGGCGGACTGCCGCGCGGCCGACCCACGCTGGTGTGCGGCGGGGCGGGCTGTGGCAAGACGCTGCTCGCCATGGAATTCCTCGTGCGCGGGGCGCTCCAATACGACGAGCCCGGCGTCTTCATGTCGTTCGAGGAGACCACCGACGACCTCGTGGAGAACGCCCGGTCGCTCGGATTCGACCTGCAGCGGCTGAGCGCGCGCCGCCGGCTGCTGCTCGATCACATACACCTCGAGCGGTCCGAGCTCATGGAGACGGGCGAATACGATCTCGAGGGGTTGTTCATCCGACTGGGTGACGCGATCGATTCGATCGGCGCCAAGCGCGTCGTCCTCGACACGATCGAGACGCTGTTCACCGGGCTGTCCGACCGGTTCGTGGTGCGCGCCGAGCTGGCCCGGCTGTTTCGGTGGCTGAAGGCGAAGCGCGTCACCGCGATCGTGACGGGCGAGCGGGAGGCCGAGCACCTCACGCGCCAGGGACTCGAGGAATACGTCTCCGACTGCGTGATCCTGCTCGATCAGCGGGTGCAGGAGCAGAGCGCCACCCGCCGGTTGCGCATCCTCAAGTACCGCGGCTCGGCGCACGGCGGCAACGAAATGCCGTTCCTCATCGACGACCACGGAGTCTCCGTCCTGCCGATCACGTCGCTGGGACTCTCGCACCAGGCGTCCACTGCGCACCTGTCCACCGGCGTGGCCGGGTTGGACGGCATGTTCGGGAAGAAAGGATTCTTTCGCGGCAACAGCGTGCTCGTTTCGGGCACGGCGGGCACCGGCAAGTCCAGCCTGGCGGCGCACTTCGCGGAGGCCACGTGCCGGCGCGGAGAGCGCTCTTTGTACTTCGCCTTCGAGGAGTCGCCGAGCCAGATCACGCGCAATATGGCGTCGATCGGCATCGACCTCGCGCCCTGGATGCGCCGGGATCTGCTGCGCATCCACGCCCAGCGGCCGACGGCGCTGGGTCTGGAAGCGCACCTGGTCACGATGCACCGGCTCATCGAGGAATGGCGGCCGCGGGTGGTGATCGTGGATCCGGTCACCAACATGATCGCGGTCGGCAGCGAGATCGAAGTGAAGGCCATGCTCGCCCGGCTCATCGATTTCATGAAACTGCGGCAGATCACCGCGCTCTTCACCTCCCTGACCGAGGGGGGCGGCGCGGCCGAGCGGACCGACCTCGGCGTGTCGTCGTTGATGGACGTCTGGATGCTGGTCGGGAACCCGGAAGCGAACGGCGAGCGGAACCGGGCGATCCAGATCGTCAAGGCCCGGGGCATGGCGCACTCGAACCAGGTGCGCGAGTTCGTGATGAGCGACCACGGCGTCACCCTGGTGGACGTCAGCCGCCGGGCCGACGGCAGCGTCGCCATCGGGTCCGCCCGGGGGGCCGAGCAACGGCACGTGCCCGCCGGTCCGGCGAAGCCGAGCCGCCGGCGCGGGGCGAAATGAAGAACGGCGCGCGCCGCACGTGGCGGCTGCGGCTCTACGTGGCGGGGCAGACGCCGAAATCGATCGCCGCCCTCGCCAATCTGCAGCGCCTGTGCGACAGGTACCTCGCCGGCCGCTACCGCATCGAGGTGATCGACCTCGTGCAGCAGCCGCACCTGGCGCGCCGCGATGACATCATCGTGGTCCCGACGCTGGTGCGGCAGCTGCC
>JBGPIW010000183.1:0-5458 GCA_041485045.1 Gemmatimonadota bacterium
CGAGGAGCCCCGCTGGAAGGAGTGGGACGCGCGCCGCGACCGCATCCGTTCGCTCGAGAGCGAGCGGGCGATGGGCGACCACGCCGTGGAGGGCGCACGGCAGGAATTCCAGCGGCTCGACCGCGAGCTGGCCGAGGCGCTTTCGGCCCGGGGAGAGCTCGAGCGTTTGGCGGTGGAGCTGGTCCCGCTGGCGGAGCGAAAGTCGGAGCTGGGGCGGCTCGAGCGGTTGCAGCGCGAGGAGGCGTCGCGGCAGGCCGATCAGCGGGCCCTTGCCGAGCTCGCCCGCGCCGGGGCAGTGCGGGACCGGCGGATCGCGGAGCTGGAGGGTGCCGCGACGGAACTGGAGCGTGCGGAGGCGGAGGCGCGCCAGCTGGGCGACCGCTTCGCGCTCGCGGAGCAGGAGGTGGAGCAGCAGCGCGCCGAGTGGGTGCGGGAACGGGAGGCGGCCGCGACGCGGCGTACCGAGCTGCTGAGGCAATACGAAGATGTGAAGCGCCACCGGGACGACATAGAGCGGCTGGGCCCGGACGGGAAGTGCCCCACCTGCGGGCGGCCGCTCGGGGTTGAGCACGCGGTTGTGTTGCAGGAGCTCGAGGCGCAGCTCGTGGCCATCGTCGAGGACGGCAGGTGGCTGCGCCAGCGTGTGGCACAGCTCGCGGAGCCACCGGAGGTGGTGCGGCTGGCCGAGGCAGCGCGCGATGCCGTCAGTGATGAAGTGCGTCAATTGAGCGAGCGGGCGGGAAAGTTGCGCGCGCAAGTCGAGGAGCGGATGTTGGCGCTGTCGGGGCGTGAGGCCGACGTGCGGCGCGCGGCCGAACTCGAGGCCCGGCTCGCGGCGCGGCCGACGGGTTACGACGCAATGCGCCACGACGCGGTCCGTGCGGAGCTGGCGCGACTCGAGCCGCTGGCGCGCGAGGCGGCGGTCCTGGATGCGCGCGCCCGGCTCGCCGAGACGCTGGTGAAGGAGGCCGAGCGGGCGGAGCAGCAGCTGTCGCGCCGCGAGCAGCACGTGAAAGAGCTGGCGGCCGCGATTGCCGCGGAAGGGTTCTCCGACCAGAAGTTCCGCGCCGCCAAAGACCGGTTCGACCGCGCCACCGGTGTGCTGCGCGAGGCCGAGCTGATGACGGTGGAGGCGGTGGGCACCCTGTCGCGCGCGGAGGACCTGGTCGCCGAGGTCGAGCGGCGGCAGTCGGAGCGGGCGGCGCGGGAGCGGCAGATCGAAACGTTCAAGGCCCGCCGCCGGCTGCACGACGAGCTCGACCGGGCCTTCTCGGAGCTCCGGGCGGAGCTCAACGCGGCGATGCGCCCAGAAATCGCGGAGCTCGCCTCCGGCTTTCTCTCCGACCTCACTGACGGCCGGTACGATGCCGTGGACCTCACCGAGGATTACACGCTCACGGTGCTCGAAGACGGCGTACCGAAGCCCGTGATCTCGGGCGGCGAGGAGGATCTCGCGAGCCTCGTCCTCCGCCTCGCGATTTCACAGATGATCGCCGAGCGCGCCGGGCAGCCGCTTTCGCTGCTCGTGCTGGACGAAGTTTTCGGCTCGCTCGACGAGTCGCGGCGGCAACACGTGCTGGGACTGCTGCGGCGGCTCGGGGACCGGTTCCCCCAGGTCATCCTGATCACCCATATCGACCAGATCCGGGAGGGTCTGGACCGCGTGATCCGGGTGGAGTACGATGGCGCGCGGGGGGTGAGCATGGCACGGGACGATACGGCAACCCTGGGTGCGGGAGGGCTGGATGCGGGCGTGGCTGCCTGAGCGGCGCGTGGACGGCCCGTTGCCGGCGAGCGGTGCCGACATCGAGGCGCTGAACCGGCTGTTCGCGGAGGCGTTCACCGACCGCTACCGGCGCGACGGCCTGGTCGGGGTGCGGGTGCCGCCGCTCAATCCACGCGTGTGGGCCTACGCCCTGCGCGACGCGGAAGCGGGAGCGATGCTGTGGCGCGACGAGGACGGCCGCCTCGTGGCGTTTAACGTCGCGCACCGCTGCGGCGCGGAGGGCTGGATGGGTCCGCTGGCGGTGCGGGTCGACCGACAGGGCGGGGGGATCGGCAAGACGATCGTCCGCGCGGCGACCGAGTGGCTGCTCGACCGCGGCGTCACGACCCTCGGCCTCGAGACCATGCCGCGCACCGTCGAGAATATCGGGTTCTACGCGCATCTGGGATTCGTGCCCGGTCACCTCACGCTCACCATGACGCGTGAGCTCGCGGTGCGGCGCCGCGGCGGGGCGACGCCGGTCTTGTTGTCACGCCTGCTCCCCGCCGCCCGCGCCGATGTGTTGGGCGCCGCCGGGGCGCTCGCCGATGCACTCGCCCCGGGCTACGACTTCACCCGCGAGATCGAGCTCACCGCCGAGCTGGCCCTCGGCGATACGGTGCTCGTCACCGGCGACGATCGGCTCGAGGCGTACGCGCTATGGCATTCGGCGTCGCTCGCGGCCGAACGGACCTCGGACGAGCTGCGGGTACTCAAGCTGGCGGCGCGCGATGCCGCCGCGTTCGACGCGGTGCTGGGCGCGATCGAGGCGAGCGCGGCGCACGCGGGGCTGCGCCGGGTGGCGATCCGCTGCCAGAGCCGGTTCGACCTCGCCTTCCGTACGCTGAGCGCCCGCGGCTACCAGATCCGCTGGACCGACCTGCGGATGCACCTGGACGGGTACGCCGAGCGACCGGTCCCCGATGGAGGGGGCGTGCTCTTCTCGAACTGGGAGATATGATCGCGGGGCTCGCGATCTTCGCCGCGACCTACATCCTGATCGCGGTCCAGCGCCTCCCCTTCGTTCACCTGAATCGCCCCGCCGCCAGTCTCGTCGGCGCGGTGGCGATGGTCGTGGCGGGCGTGCTCACGCCGCAGCAGGCCTACGCCGCGATCGACCTCGACGTCATCGTCTTCCTGCTCGGCCTGATGCTGATCGTCGGCTATCTGGAGGTCGGCGGCGGTTTCGAATGGGCCGCGGCCGCCGTATTGCAGCGTGCCGTGACGCCGCGGCGCCTGCTGGCGGTGACGGTCGTCGGGGGAGGGCTGCTCTCCGCCCTGTTCGTCAACGACACGATCTGCCTCGTCCTGACGCCCGTGCTACTCTCGGTCCTCGGAACGCTTCGCGTCCGCCCCACACCGTACCTCCTCGGCCTCGCGATGGGGGCGAACGTCGGCTCGGTGCTCTCGGTAACCGGTAACCCCCAGAACATGCTGGTTGGCGTCTGGAGCGGGACGACGTTCGGCGCGTTCCTCGTCCACATGCTCCCGGTCGCGGCTGGGGGCCTGGCGCTTACGTACGCCGTCTTAGGTCTGGTCTTCAGCGCCGACCTTGCGCAACCGTTCCCGCAGGCGGCGGCGCGCCCGGCGGTGGTACTCGACCGCCTGCTCGTCATCAAGGGAATCGTCTGCTTCGGCCTGGCGGTCGCCGGCTGGCTGGCTGGGTGGTCGCTCCCGGGCGTGGCGATCGCGGCGGGGGCGCTGATGGTCCTCCTGGCGCGGCGCGATCCCGCCTACGCGATCGAGCGCGTGGACTGGGATCTGCTGCCGTTCTTCGCGTCGCTGTTCGTCGTGATGCGCGGCCTGGAAGCGACGGGCGCGGTCGCGTGGATCGACCGACACGCGCTGGCACTGGCCGGCGGCACCTCGCCGTGGCGCGACGCCACCGTGGTGAGCGGCGTGATGGTGATGCTCTCGAACCTGATCTCCAACGTCCCGGCGGTCATCCTGTGGCGCCACACCGTGTCCGCCCTCCCCGATCCGGGCCTCATGTGGCGCATCGTCGCCATGAGCGCCACGTTCGCGGGGAATCTGCTGCTCATCGGGTCGGTCGCGAACCTCATCGTTGCCGAGAAGGCCGAGGCGGCCGGGATTCGCATCGGGTTCTGGGAGTACGCGCGGGTGGGGATGCCGGTCACCGTCTTGACGATAGCCTGGGGAGTCCTCGTCCTGGTGCTCGTCCGCTAGGTCGAACCTGCCTCGGCCAGGGCGGCGGTCGCGGCTCACGGCGGCCGGGATTCCTCGACCAATCGCTGAAACCTCGGGTCGGATCGCAGCGAATCGAAATCCGGTGCGCGCAAGCCGGACCAGAGCCTCGCTCCGCGCACGCGGATGTGTTCGAGATAGCGCAGAGCCGGCTCGCGGTCGCCGATCGAAAGGAGCGCGACGGCCGGCAACAGGTGTTCCTCGAGGTTCGCCTCCCAAGTCGTGTCGGAGGGCGCGAATCGCAGGTGGCCGAGGAGAGCACGTGCAGTACTGGTGTCCCCCATCCCGGCGTGCGCCATGGCCAGCAACGCCAGCCCCAAAGCTGAATCGGCGTCTGCCTGTCGGAGCGCCATCTCCGCGTCCGCCTTCGCTCCTGCCGCGTCCCCGAGCATCAAGCGCGTGCGGGCCCGTCGAACGTACCCCCAGTAGAACTCCGGGTCGACGCGGAGCGAGCTGTCGAGCCAGCGGCGCGAATCGTCATAGCGTCGCTCGAGGAAGCTCAGGAACCCCAACGCGCTGAGCGTGATCGGGCGCTGCGGCTCGATCGCCAAGCTGCGGAGGCAGGCGGCCCGCGCCGCCGAATCTTGACCCAACTCTCGCAGGAAGAACCCGTACTGGTGGAACTCCTCTGCGTTGTGCGGATCGAGTGCGAGTGTTCGTTCGAGCGCGGGAATCACTCCCTGGAACGAGCGGGGATGGAGGAAACTCGCCTGATAGGCTGCTGCGACCCACGCATCCGAGACCGCGGAATCCTGCCCGAGGGCTCGGGCGATTAGGGCGGCGCCGCGCGTCAACAAGCTGTCCCCGGGGAGGCTTGGGGAAGATCGTCCCGCGTACTCATAGCTCAGCTCATATGCCAATCCCGCGCGTGCGATCGCCCGGGTGAATAGCGGATCGAACTGGCTGGCCGCTTCGTATTCCTCAATCGCTCGGCGAAAGCCGTCGGTCGAGCGTTTGGCCAGGTAGTAGTTGCCCCGCAGGAAGTGCTCATATGCGTCGGGATTGGTCGTGGGCCGCTTGGCCAGCGCCATGCGTTCGACGGGAGCCAGCTGGCCGCCGATCGAGGTGGCAACCTCCTGAGCGATCGCCGCCTGGAGATCGAGCAGGTCCGACGCCGCTCGATCGTAGGTCTGGCCCCAGACCCGGAAACCGGTCGCAGCGTTCACGAGACGCACGTCCACTCGAACGCGTGTGCCGCCACGCCGCAGGCTGCCTTCCACCAGAAAGCGGACCGCAAACGCTCGACCCGCGGCCACGCGGTAGTCGGGCGTGGTCTCGCGCAGCCGACGGATTCCCTCGCGGCTCGCCTGTTTGACGGAAAGACGGCCGACGTCTCCGAGCCGGGACGCGATCTCCTCGGTCAGGCCGTCCGCCAGGAACGCGTCCGTCGTGTCGGGCGACAGGTTGTCGAGGTAGAGCACAGCGACGGAGTTTGCGGCGGGGGAAGCGGCGCGCGTGGGCTGACGGCACGGCGGTGCCGATCCGTCC
>JBGPIW010000184.1:0-5396 GCA_041485045.1 Gemmatimonadota bacterium
GCCCACCGTCACCCGATGGTCTGATGACGACCACTGTCGCCCGGATCTTCGAGACGATGGAGTGGGGGCCCGCCCCGGAAGCGAGCGGGCCCGCGCTCGAGTGGCTGCAGGCGCACGGCGGGGAATTCGGTCTGTTCATCGGTGGACGGTGGGTGCCGCCGTCCGCCGGCGAGACGTTCGAGACGATCAACCCGGCCACCCGGGGGACCTTGGCCCGCATCGCGCAGGCCGGGAAGCCGGACGTGGACGCGGCGGTCGAGGCCGCGCGCCGGGCGTTCGCCGGGTGGTCGGCCCTGCCGGGCCACGCGCGCGCGCGATACCTGTACGCGCTGGCCCGTGAGGTGCAGAAGCACGCGCGGATGCTCGCCGTGCTGGAGAGTCTGGACAACGGCAAGTCGATTCGGGAGACGCGCGATCTCGACATCCCGCTCGTGGCCCGGCACTTCTACCACCACGCCGGCTGGGCGCAGCTCGCCGCGAGCGAGTTCCCCGGCTACGGCCCGATCGGCGTCGTGGGCCAGATCATTCCGTGGAATTTCCCGCTCCTCATGCTTGCCTGGAAAGTGGCGCCGGCGCTGGCGGCGGGAAACACGGTGGTGCTGAAGCCGGCCGAGTTCACGCCGTTGACGGCGCTGTGCTTCGCCGAGCTCGCGCAACACGTCGGACTGCCGCCGGGCGTGCTCAACGTGATCACGGGCGACGGCGGTCCCGGCGCGCTGCTGGTGGAGCATCCGGGCGTGGACAAGATCGCGTTCACCGGCTCGACCGAGGTGGGGCGGATCATTCGCAAGAAGACCGCCGGCACGGGCAAGAAGCTGACGCTCGAGCTCGGTGGCAAGAGCCCGTTCATCGTATTCGACGACGCCGATCTGGACAGTGTGGTGGAAGGCGTGGTGGACGCGATCTGGTTCAACCAGGGCCAGGTGTGCTGTGCGGGCTCCCGGCTCCTGGTCCAGGAAGGCATCGCGGCGCGGCTCGTCGCCAAACTGCGCGTGCGCATGGAGAAATTGCGCGTGGGCTCGCCGCTCGACAAAGCCGTCGACATGGGCGCCATCGTCGCGCCGGTACAGCTGGAGCGCATTCGCGGGCTCGTGGACCAGGGCGTTGCGGAAGGGGCGGCGATGTGGCAGCCGTCGTGGGCGTGCCCGACGGAGGGGTATTTCTATCCGCCGACGTTGTTCACCGACGTCTCGCCAGCGGCGACGATCGCGCAGGTCGAGATCTTCGGGCCGGTCCTCGTCTCCATGACGTTCCGGACTCCCGCCGAGGCAGTCGCGCTCGCCAACAACACGCCCTATGGCCTGGCGGCGAGCGTGTGGTCGGAGAACATCAACCTCGCGCTCGACGTGGCGCCGAAGATCAAAGCGGGCGTCGTGTGGATCAACTGCACCAACCAATTCGACGCCGCCTCCGGGTTCGGCGGGTACCGGGAATCGGGGTTCGGACGGGAAGGTGGGCGGGAGGGGATGTACGAGTACCTCAAAACAGAATGGGACGGGGGACGAGGGACTGGGGAGGAGGCGCTGCCGAGTCCCGGGTCAGGCACGGTGGCGGCGGGGACCCGTCCCTCGTCCCCCGTCCCTCTTCCCCCGATTGACCGCACGCCGAAGTTATTCATCGGGGGGAAGCAAGTCCGTCCCGATCAGGGGTACAGCCGAGCCATACGCGCGAGCGACGGGCGGTTGCTGGGGGAGGTGGGGGAGGGGAACCGCAAAGACGTGCGCGATGCGGTCGAAGCGGCTCACGCGGCGGTCGCCTGGGGGCGGGGCGCCGGCCACCTGCGCGCCCAGATCCTCTATTACATCGCCGAAAACCTGTCGGTCCGGTCGGAGGAATTCGCGGCGCGTGTCGCCGCCCAGACGGGGGCGCCGCTCCCGGTGGGCCGCGGCGAACTGGACGCCGTGGTCGCCCGGCTTTTCTCGTACGCGGCATGGGCGGACAAGTACGACGGTGCGGTGCACCACGTGCCGATTCGCGGTGTGACGCTCGCGATGCACGAACCGATAGGTACGATCGGGATCGTCGCGCCGGACACGCACCCGTTGCTCGGATTCGTGTCCCTCGTGGCTCCCGCGATCGCGCTGGGAAACACCGTCGTCGTGGTTCCCTCGTCGCCGCATCCGCTGAGCGCCACCGACTTCTACGCCGTCCTCGAGACGTCGGACGTACCGGACGGGGTCATCAACATCGTGACCGGCGACAAGGAGGTGCTGGCCCGCGTGCTCGCCGAGCACATGGACGTGGACGCCGTCTGGTATTGTGGCGGCGCTGCCGGCGGCCGCGCGGTGGAGGAGGCGTCGGCGGGCAATATGAAGCAGACCTGGCTCCCGGGGGCGCGCGACTGGCTGGACGGGCGGCAGGGGGAGGGGCGGGAGTTCTTGCGGCACGCCACGCAGGTGAAGAACATCTGGATTCCCTACGGCGAGTGATCATCTGAGCCGAGCCGACGACACGATCAGCGCCATCGAGCACCGCGTCAACTACTCGGAAACGGATCAGATGGGGTTCGTCTACCACGCGAATTACTTCGTGTGGATGGACATGGCTCGTACGGAACACCTGCGACAGACCGGGGTGACCTACAAAGAGATGGAAGACGAGGGCATTTTTCTGACGGTGACCGAAGCGCGCGTCCGCTACCGCCAGCCTGCCCGCTACGACGACCTGGTGCGCATCCGCTGTTGGGTACGGGAGTTGGCTTCGCGCCGGGTCACTTTCGGCTATGCGGTGGAGCGCGCCGCGACCGCCGAGCTTCTTGCCACAGCGGAAACCGCCTTGATCGCCCTCGATCGCCAGTACGGCGTGACGCGCGTTCCGGCCCACGTGATGGAGCGCCTGCATGCGACGCCCGATCCCGTTCGCCTGTAGCCTGCTGCTGGCCCTCGGCGCGACGGCGTACTTGTCCCCGGCCGCCGCGCAGGCGCCGGCTCAGGACGAAACGGTCGTCGGCACCCTCGCGCGGCTGCTGGCCCTGTCGGACGCGCGCCAATTCGACGGTGCGGTGCTGCGGCCGGCGCTCCAATCCGACGATCCGAACGTCCGGCTCCAGGCGGCGTTGGCCGCCGGCCGCATCGGCGACCCGGATGCCGTCGATCTCCTGGTGCCCGTCCTCAATGATTCTGTCGTGGCCGTGCAGGGCGCGGCCGCGTTTGCCCTCGGCCTGCTCAAGGACGTCCGCGCCGTCGATCCGCTGCTCGCCATCATTCGTAGCGCGGCCCCAGCGGCCCAGGGCCTGCGGGAGATCGAAGCGGTCACGGCACTCGCCAAGATCGGCGGGACCGAGGGTGCGCAAGCGATTCGGCTGATCTTGGAGTCGGCGCCGCTCGGGCAGGCGGTACCCCCGACGGCGAGCACGGCCGCCCTCGAAGCGTGGCGCCTCGGCTCCCGCGCTCCGGTGTCCCAGCTGCTCACGTACGCGGAGAACGCCGACGCAATGGTCCGCTGGCGCGCTGTCTTTTCCCTCGGACGCCTGCGCAGCGTGGCGGCCGTCGCGACACTGCTCAAGGCCCTGGGCGATCAATCCTCGGATGTGCGCGCTGAAGCGGCCCGCGGACTCTCCGCCGCGCTCGCCGACTCGAGCGCGCTCGGCCGGGTCGCCGTGGCCGCCCGCGTGCTTCCGCTCGTCAACGATCCGACTCCCGGTGTTCGGATCAACGCCCTCCGCGCCCTCGCGACCTTCACGCACGACTCGACCCTTGCACCGGCGGTGATCTCCGCCCTGGCTGGCGGCACCCTCGGCGTGGTCGTCCAGGCGGAAACCACCCTCGGGGTCCTCGGCGGCAGCGCCGCGGCGGAAGCCCTGCGCCGCCAAATCACGAGTCCATCCTTTGCGGTGCGCCGCCAGGCCATCATCGGTCTCGCACAGGCCGACAGCGCGTCCGGAGTCGCCGCCGCCATGGCGGCGGCCGCCCCCGCCGACTGGCGCTGGCGCAGCGTGGCGGCCGAAGCGTACACCGCCGCCGCCGACCGCCCACACCTCGACGCGCTGCTCGGCGACTCCGACGGCCGGGTGGTTGCCCAGGCGTTGCAGGGGCTGATGCGCGTCGCTCCCGATAGCGACCCCGCACTCCTCGTTCGGGCTCGGTCGCTGCTCGTTCACGCCGACCCCGCCGTCCGCAGCGTCGCGGCCGATCTCCTTGCACGCCGGCCGGCGGTGGAGGACGTGGACCGGCTGGTCGCCGCCTACCGCCTGGCGGCCAATGATCCGTTCGATGACGCCCGGCTCTCCGCGGTGGGGGCGCTCGCGGCGATCGCTGCCAGCGACTCGGCGGGCAAGCGCAAGGTGCTCGACGCGTTCGTCGCCGCCACGCCCCGACCGGAGGACTATTTGGTTCGGCGCCTGGCCGATGACCGGTTTCCAGAGGCGGCGAAGGCCTGGGCGGGGGTCGGCAGCCGCGGGACGATCGCGACCGGCAAGAGCGACGTTGACTATCGCGACATCGTGCGGCGCTACGTCCTCCCTTCGCTCCTCGGTCAGCCCAACCCCCAGGTATCGATCGAAACCGACCGCGGGATCCTCACGCTGGAGCTGCTGCCGGTGCAGGCGCCGCTCACCGTCGCAGCGTTCCTCACCCTGGTGGACCGGCGCTACTTCGACGGCCAGCGGTGGCATCGCGTAGTGCCGAACTTCGTCGTCCAGGCGGGCGATCCGCGCGGCGATGGATGGGGTGGGCCAGGTACCGTATTGCGCGACGAGGTGAATCCGGTGCGCTACTCGACCGGAACGGTCGGCATGGCGCTCTCGGGTCCCGACACCGGCGGCAGCCAGTTCTTCATCGCCGAGTCGCCGCAGCCGCACCTGGACGGCACCTACACCGTCTTCGCTCGGGTGAGCGGCGACGTCGGGGTCCTGGTGCAGATCGCCCAGGGCGACCGGATCCGGAGCATCCACCGGTGAGGCGGATCGCCCTCGCCTGCACGGTCCTGTGCGCGTCGATCCCGACGTTCGCGGCGGGCCAGATCGGCTACTTCGGGCAGAACAAGATCCAGTATCACGTCTTCGCGTGGCGCGTCCTGCGGGGTCCCCACGTCGACCTCTATTTCTATCCTGCGGAAGAGGAGCTGGCCCGCGTCGCGCTCGCCTACGCGGAAGAGAGCTACGGCGTGCTCGAGCGGCGCTTCAGCTATGCCGTCCAGCATCGCATCCCGCTCATCGTGTACGCGTCGCATTCGGACTTCGAGCAGACCAACGTGCTCCCCTACGCGCCGCCGGAAGGTCTGCTGGGGGTCACCGACTTTCTGAAGCGACGGGTGACGCTCCCGTTCACGGGGAGCTACGTCGAGTTCCGCCACACGTTGCGCCACGAGCTGGTGCACGTGTTCCAGCTCGGCCTCGCGACCGACGCGTACCTCCGCTACCCGCGCACCCCCCGGGTCGGCCTGCCGCTGTGGTTCAC
>JBGPIW010000185.1:0-5380 GCA_041485045.1 Gemmatimonadota bacterium
GACCGGTGCGACGCGCGAGCGCTTCGGTCGCCTCGCCCATGGTGGCGGCCAGGGGAATCACCGCAATGCCGGACACCAGGAACACCGCGAGGGGCGGTCCGTGGAACAGCGCGAGCGCCCAGGAAGTGGGCAGCGCGAGCAACAGCCAGCGGAGCCCCTTCACCGCAGCGCTGCGCGTTGTGCCGCGAAGATGCGCTGCGTGCCGTCCCGCGCCAGATCGAGCAGGCGGTCGAGCCCAGCGCGATCGAAGGTTCCCTGCTCCGCCGTCGCCTGGACTTCGATGAGGCGTTCGGGCTCGGCCACCACCACGTTGGCGTCCACGGCAGCCTCTTTGTCCTCGGCGTAACACAGGTCGAGGCGGGGCTCGCCCGCCACGATCCCGACACTCACCCCGGCCACGAGTCCCAGAAAGGGATTCGCGACCCCGGTCGTGCGGGACAGCCAGGCGCACGCATCCGCCAGCGCCACGGCGGCGCCCGAGATCGATGCCGTACGTGTGCCACCGTCGGCCTGCAGCACGTCACAATCAATGCGAATCGTATGCTCGCCGAACGCGAATCCGGTGAGCGCCGCGCGGAGGCTGCGGCCGATCAGCCGCTGGATCTCGTGCGTGCGCCCCCCGGCTCCCTGCCGTTCCCGCGACGTGCGCTCGAGCGTCGCCCGCGGCAGCATCGCGTACTCGGCCGTCACCCATCCGAGTCCGGAGCCCTTGCGCCATCCCGGGACGCCGGTTTCAACCGAAGCCGTGCACAGCACCACCGTTCCCCCCATCCGAACGAGACACGAGCCCTCGGCGTTTGGGTTCGCCCCTCGCTCGAACGCGAGCGGGCGCAGCGCAGTCGGGTCACGTCCGTCCGGGCGCGGCACGGGGAGAGGATGGGGGGGGATCGCGCGGCGCGCTAGAAGGCGATGGTCACTTGAATGCGGGAGCCCCGCCGTCGTCCCAGCCACGTGGTCTCGATGGTCGCTTCCCGCCGCAGGCCCGCTGAGAGCCGGCTGGAGATCGAGGCATCGATGGCGCTCACGAGGTGATTGGCGAGCAGCAGGCCGAGCTGGCTTTGGGCGTTGCGAAACGCGTCGTCGCTGGAGCGGATCGTCGCTCGATACTCCTGCTGCTCGAGCGAGGCGTCGCGCCACGACCAGCGGAAGTCCGGTCCGACCGCGTGCGCGCTGTAGAAGTTGAGCGCGGCGATGTCCGCGCCGGACCCCGGGGGAGGAGGATTGTTCGGGTCCGGCCAGAAGGTCCGCCGCGCCAGGAGCCAGATGGAGCCGTTGTAGGTCGTGGGATCGTCTTCGGGGATGACGCGCCCGGCGGGGTCCGGATTGCGGTTGAATTCGCCGCTGGCCGGGAAGCGCTCCATGGTCTCGTAATATTCGAAGATGGTGTCGCGCCGCGTCTGCGTGAATCCCCGGCGAGCGACCGCGAAAGCGAGATCGCGGTAGCGGTTGGCGCCGCGGCGTCCGTCGTGGGTCAGCTGCAGGAAGCGCGACAGGATGTAGGCTTCGGCGGCCAGATACACCATGCCGCGGTCCCGACCCGTCGCCAGCTGACCCGTGCCGGGGATGACCAACGAGGCCAAGGGCGGCAGCCAGAGTCGCGCGCGCGCGACCGGCACGGAGTCGACACCCTGTCCCGCCAGCACTGCCGCCCAGCACCCGAGCACCGCGGCGGCGGCGCGCACGCGGGCGGCGACCGGTCTCAAAAGGCCACTCGGAACGAGATGAAGGTGGGATTCGCCACTACGAGATCGGTAGCCGCGAGGAAGGCCTGCGCCAAGTCGACGCCGATCGACCCGGTCGCGACGCCGACCCCGATGCTCGGTCCCGACAACCCCTCGCGCACGAACGCGTACCCCCCGCGGACCCGCACCACCTCTCGATAGCCCACGTCCACCCCCACCCGGACGCCCGGGTTTCCGGCCTCACGCCACGGGCTCTCCACGTCCGCCGCAACCCGGAGGTCGAAGCGATCGGCGCCGGGGACGTCGGCGGTGGGCCGCAGCATCACACGGTACGCGGCCCCCACGACCAGTCGGGTGGGGAGCGGGTCGGCCTGATCCTTGTTGTTCACCTGCAGCGGGAACCCGAGGTTGCGTAAGGCAATACCGACGCGCAACGCGTGGTCCGATCCGACACTGAACTGGCCGCCCAGGTCGAGCGCGTGCGTCAGTCCCTGGCCGCGACCGGGCACTCTATCGCACACCCCGGTGCAGTCCACTCGAAACTCGATCAGCTTGTAGGTCACGCCCAGCGCGAACGACCCGGTGAGCTGCGTCGCGTACGTGGCCAGCAACGCGAAATTTCGGGACGAGACGCGCCCGATGGTCGTCCCGGTGGCGGAGTCGGTGGCGGGAATATCCCCAAAATCCAGCAGATCGAACGCGGCCCCGAAGACCCCCACGCCGTGCCGGGGAAAGAAGACGGTCAGGGCGGTGGTCGTCCCGGCCGCGAGATGAGCGGTGTGCAGGGTGAACTCGTTGTCGGACAACGATCCGACCCCGGCCGGGTTCAGAAACACCGCCTCGCCATGGCCCTCGAAGGCCGCAGCCGTCTGTCCCATCCCGACCGATTGGGCACCGACCGGGAGCAGCAAGAACAGCGCGGCCGAGTTGATCGGCTGATCCTGCGCGAACAGCCGTACGCACGGATCGGCGGATACCACGAGGAGGGCGACGGCCGCTTGCCATCCGCCCAGCAGTCGCTGCGGCGCTCCGCCGCTAGAAGGTCTTGGCCTCATCGATCAACATGATCGGGATGTCGTCCTCCACCGCATAGATCAGGCGGCAGGCGTGGCAGACGAGCGCCTCGGCGGGCGCGGCGCGGTACTCGAGTGGTCCCTTGCACTTGGGACAGACGAGGATCTCCCGCAGCTCGGCGGCGAGGCTCATGTGGCGTATCCCAGCCGCCGGAGCACGGGGTCGTTGCGGCGCCAGTTCCCCAGGACCTTCACATGCAGGTCGAGGTAGACCGGCGTCCCCATCAACGCTTCGATGCGCGCGCGCGCTGCCCGGCCGATGGCCTTGATCGTGCGTCCCCCTTCACCGATGACGATCCCTTTCTGGCTCTCGCGCTCCACGTATACCACCGCCCGAATATACGCCGGGCGCTCGTCCTCTCGGAACTCGTCGATCTCACACGCGACGCTGTACGGCAGCTCCTCTTCGAGCAGATCGAACGCCGCTTCACGCACGTATTCGGCGGCGAAGAAGCGCAGCGGCTGTGTCGCCATCTCGTCCGATGGATAATGAAATGGGCTGGCCGGCAGCCGGTCCGCCAGGGCATCGAGCAACCGACCGAGCCCTTCCCCTGTCACCGCCGACACGCTCAGCCCGGCGTCCGCGGGGCGCCGGTGGGGCGGGACGAGATCGCTCTTCGTATACACAGTCACCACCGGGACCACGGGTGGCGCGACGAGGCCGGCGATGCGCTCGAACGGAGGCGCCGGATACTCCGCCAGCGGGTGCAGGTGCGCGATCACCTCGGTGTCGGCCACCGCCCGCAACGCCGCCTCCCGCATCTTCTCCTGGAGCCGATAGCTCGGCACCAGCAAACCGGGCGGGTCCGTGAAGATGAATTGATCGTCGCCGCGGGTCAGCACCCCCACGACAGGGGCGCGGGTCGACTGCGCTTTGGGTGACACGATCGCCAGCCGCTCTCCCACGAGGGCGTTGAGCAGCGAGGATTTCCCGGCGTTCGGCAGGCCGGCGAGCACGACGGTCCCGCAACGGGTCATCCCGAGAAGCTACGCCGGAGGCGGCGCGGGGGAAGCCGCCGCGCGCCCGCTCACCGAACTCCCGCCCGGCGGTTAGAATCGTGGGTCATGAACCCCAAGACACTCTTGTTCGTGGCGCTCGCCGGGGTGAGCGTCTGGTTCCTCGCAGCCTGGCGGCGGCAGGTCCGCACGGCGCGCGCCGCGGGCCGCCCGGCGGACCCCGCGGCTACGCCGTTCCATGCGGCTGTGGGATTCGTGATGTGTTTCTTCGACACGCTGGGCATCGGGAACTTCGCCACCACGACGGCGATGTTCAAGCTGCGCCGCTCAGTGCGGGACGAATGGATCCCGGGGACGTTGAACGTCGCCTACACGCTCCCGACCGTGGCGCAGGCCTTCATCTACATCTCCATCGTGACGGTGGATTTCCTGACGCTGGTCACGATGATCGCGGTTTCGGTGCTCGGGGCCTGGCTCGGCGCGGGGGTAGTGGCCCGCTGGCCGCGCGCCAAGATCCAGGTGGGGATGGGATTCGCGCTGCTGGGCGCGGCATCGCTCATGCTGCTGACACAGCTCCGGCTCGTCCCGGTGGGTGGCGCGGCGCTCGAGCTGCGCGGGGCGGGGCTCGTAGCGGGACTCGTCGGCAACTTCTCGCTCGGCGCCTTGATGACGCTGGGGATCGGGTTGTACGCGCCGTGCCTGATCCTCGTCAGCCTGCTCGGAATGGATCCCCGGGCGGCGTTTCCGATCATGATGGGCTCGTGCGCGTTCCTGATGCCGATCGCCGGGATGCGGTTCATTCGCCAGGGGAGCTACAGCCTGCATGCGTCGGTGGTGCTGGCGATGGCGGGGATCCCGGCGGTGCTCATCGCGGCGTACATCGTGAAGCAGATGCCGCTCGTGTATGTGCGCTGGCTGGTGGTCGTGGTGGTGGTGTACACGGCGCTGACCATGTTACGGTCCGCCTTTGTGGAACGGCGCATGTCGGCCTCGGCGCGCCTGCCTTCCTCGGGATAGAATGCGCTATCAGCTATCAGCTGTCGGCTATCAGCCGGGCCGATAGCCGATAGCTGATAGCGTCTTTCGCCTTACAAGAAAAAAGCCCGCTCGGCGAACCGAACGGGCTCTTTCTTTAGGGGACGCTGGCGGCGGCCTACTCTCCCACCCCCTGTCGAGGGCAGTACCATCGGCGCTGACAGGCTTAACGACCGTGTTCGGGATGGGAACGGGTGTGGCCCTGTCGCGCTCGTCGCCAGCAAACTGCGAGCTATCGGCTATCGGTCGTCTGCTATCGGCCTGTGCGGATAGCTGATAGCCGATCGCTGATAGCGTTTTTTGGCTGACGTCGTGGATGCGTGGTGTTTTGGAAGCACACAGATGGTGTACAGCGGAGAGATCAAGCCTCACGGGCGATTAGTACGGCTCGGCTGAAGCGCTCGCGCGCCTTACACCTGCCGCCTATCAACGTGGTAGTCTCCCACGGCCCTTTAGGGGTCTTGCGACCCGGGAGTGTTCATCTTGGGAAGGGTTTCCCACTTAGATGCATTCAGCGGTTATCTCAACCGGACGTAGCTACTCAGCGATGCCGTTGGCACGACAACTGACACACCAGCGGTCCGTCCATCCCGGTCCTCTCGTACTAGGGACAGCCTTCCTCAAATCTCCTGC
>JBGPIW010000186.1:0-5376 GCA_041485045.1 Gemmatimonadota bacterium
GCGTATCAGCTCGCTGCCGATCGTGCCGGTGCTCCCCGTGACGACGATCGGGACGACGGGCCGCTCACGCTCGAGCGACATGGGGGCTGGGTGCTCCGCGGCGGATCCATGCATACGTCATCGAAACTACTCGAGCCCCGGAGTCCCGCGAGCGGGCTGCGGCGGCATGCGGGGGGGGTCGGGATTGATGGGCGGCGAGCGCCGCACCATCTTCGCACGGGATGGCGCTCATCGTCTTTCTTCGCGGGGTCAATGTCGGTGGACACCGGACATTCCGGCCCAGCGTCCTGGCACGGGCGCTGCGCCGGTTCGACGTCGTCAATGTGGGTGCCGCAGGCACCTTCGTCGCGCGCAAACCGGGATCGCAAGCACGGTTCCGCGCGGCATTGCTGAGAAAGCTGCCGTTCGCGGCGGACGTCATGTTCTGTGACGGCCGCGATCTGCTCCAGCTGGAGACCGCGAATCCATTCCGCAACGAGCCGTCACGCCCCGATCTCGTACGATTCGTGAGCATCCTGTCGAAGGGCGGCCTCGCGTCGCTGCCGACCACGCTGCCGCCCACGGGGAAGTGGTTCGTGCGGGTCATCGGGTCGACGCAGCGCTTCGTGTTCGGGGTGTACCGCCGTCACATGAAGACGATCGGCTATCTGGGCCAGCTCGACCGGCTATACGCCGGACGCGCCACGACACGGAATTGGAACACCATCCTCGCGATCGTGCGGGTCTTGAAGGCGACCTGACGCGGTGTCGCACGCGACGCCTCCCCAGGGACACCTAGTCCAGGACCGCGACCGTAACGCCGACGCCGGGGAACGAATCCATCCCGGGGAGTTCAGGACCGAACTCCACTCTTCCGTCCTGATGCAGCTCGGTGGAGTCGTCGGAAGGCACGCGCGAGGTCCGCAGGCTGGTGACTCGCATTCAGCCCGCTCGGATTAGGCAGAACCCAGAGCCGCGATTGGGCTAGGCGTTCCTGTTGTGGGCCCAAGGTCGCATTGGGTCTTCCAAATGCAATCCTGTAGGCACCGATCCCCAGGATCGCGACCCATCGAGGAGCATATCGCCGGACCTTGCGCTCGAGACGACGCCGACCGGTGAGCAGTTCATGTGGAGCAATGTCAGTCGCCCGGGCAGTCGCGCGGGCGACGATGTTCGTGAGGCCGTATCCGAACCGGAGCAGCAGCTTGTCTTCCCAAGGATCGAGGATGCGGTTTGTGAACCCACCCGCCTTCAGCGCGGGCCAGAACCGGTTGCCTGGCCGCGCAAAGTGGTGGCCAACGGCGGCAGAGTACAGACCTGGGTTGATGCCGCAGAAAATGACCTTAAGTCTTGAGGCCATGACATCTGGCAGCCGTCGGCGCTTGCTGGCACGTAGGTCCCTATTGGTCGGCCGTCGAGTTGTCATGGGTGCGGGTCCAGGGAGGCTAGAGAGGGACGCGTTGTCGGCCGATCATACCTTGAACATCGGCAACGGATTCAACGGGTGACGCACAAATCGCCCTGCCGAGAGCTGCACCAGCTTTTTGTGAAAACCGGCGTTGGGGAACGCGGCAAACACGTCGTGGAGAAACCGGCGCGGCAAGCCAAATCTGGGCAGACCGCGAGACACGTCAACCCAGTCGGCCTCACGAAATGTCTCCACGTCCGCGCCAAGCGTTCGGACAGAGGCAGATAGTCGAAGGTCCCGTCGGTCCAGATGCCGAGGTCGTGGAACGCCGCAGGGATATCCTCATAGCGTGACGCCGAGTCCACCGCGACTCGGGTTGCTTGCTCGCCGACCGCCACGGATACATGATCCACCCGCTCGCCAAATGGAAACAGCCCACGCCAGTATCCAGCGCCGCACCCTGCGGCTCCTGTTTGCGACCCAGATCGTCAGCGGGATGGGCGTGGCAATCGGGTCTTCCGTCGGCGCGCTGCTCGCCGCCGACCTGGCCGGCGTCGGACTGTCGGGTCTCGCGCAAAGTGCCGTCGTCATTGGCGCCGCCCTCGCGGCCATACCGGCCACCGCGATTGTGCATCAGTTCGGACGGCGCCCCAGCCTGGCGGCCGCCTATGGCGTCGCGGCAGGCGGTGCGCTGCTCGTCGTCGTCGCGGCCGTGCGCGGCTCACTGCCGTTTCTCTTCGGTGGTTTTTTTCTGTTCGGTGGGGCGTCGGCGGCCAATCTTCAGGCCCGCTACGCCGCCGTGGATCTGGCGCCGCCGACGCTGCGCGGACGGCATCTCGCGATCATCGTGTGGGCCACGACGATCGGCGCGGTGGCGGGGCCGCATCTCGCCGCTCCGGCAGGCACTGCCCTGTCGCGGTTCGGCATCCCGACACTCGCGGCGCCGTTCTTCTTCTCCGCCCTTCTCTTCGTGATGGCGGCGCTTGCCCTCCTCGCCCTGCTCCGTCCGGACCCCGCGATCCTGGCCGGCACGGCGGTGAGAACGGGTGGCGCGCAGCGGCGCCTGCGCGACGGGCTGCGAGCGATCGCCGCAAGCGGACCGGCCGTCCTTGGCGTCACGGCCATGGCCATCGGGCACATGGTGATGGTCGGGATCATGGCGATGACGCCGGTCCACATTCGCGGCGCGGGGCATGACGCCGCCCATACGCTGCGCATCGTCGGCGTGGTCATCAGTGTGCACATCGCGGGGATGTACGCCTTTGCGCCGCTCATCGGTTGGCTGACCGATCGACTCGGCCGGCGGCCCATCATCGTCGCGAGCATCGCATTACTGCTCGCCGCGTGTGCGGTGGCCGGTAGTGCCGGCTACGACAGCGCGCGTCTGGGTGCCGGTCTCATGCTGGTGGGGCTGGGATGGTCGTGCACTATGGTGGCGGGCTCGACCCTGCTCAGCGAATCCGTGCCGCTCGAGTTGCGCGCGTCCGCCCAGGGGCTGTCCGACCTGACGATGGGATTGGCCGGCGCGCTCGCTGGCGCCCTCTCAGGGCTTGTGGTGAGTGCCTGGGGATATCCGGTACTGGCCCTGGTCGCCGCGATCGCGACCGTGCCGTTGATCGTGCTGGTGTTCGCCATTCGCCCCGAGGGACGGCGAGGCGCCGGCTAGAGTACTGAGATCAAGCGACTCATTTCTTGGGTTCGGGCGGTTGGGCAACCAACTTGCCCGTGATGAGCTGCGCGAGCAGCACATCCACCAATGAGCCGCCGCTCCCTCCCGTGCCGCCGGCCACAATATCCGGCACCAGCTTGACGCCGCTCGACGCCAGCGCCTTGGCGACCTCGATCGTCGCGTAGTTGCCGGGGTTGATGGCCTCACCTTTCCGCTTGAGCACTTCCGCTTCCGCGCTGCCCACGGCGGTGATCTTCTTGCCTTCGGCCTCGCCAATCATGAGCAACACCTTGGCATCGACCTCGGCGTTGATCTGTTTAGACCTGGCTTCGCCCTCGGCCTTCCGGATCCTGGTCTGGGCGTCGAACGTGGCGATTTCCACTTGCCGTTCCGCGTTCACCACCGACGGCTGCGTGTCGGCCTGCGCCTGGGCCTGGGCCAGCTCCTTGCGCACCTCCTGGGCCTGCTTCTGGGTGGCGTAGGTGACCCGCTCCTGCTCGGCGAGCTTGCGATCGGTCAGCGTTTTCATGAGCGCTTCCGGCGGCACAATGTCCCCGATCAGAGTGTCCACCGCCCCGACGTCGTATTCGGTGAGCGCGGTGGTGATGGCCTGCCGCGCCTCGCTCTGCCGATTGACCCGCTCCTTCAAGAAGTCGATCACGTCCGACTTCTGCGCGGCGTTGCGGAAGTAGTTGCCGATCGTCGGCTCGAGCACCTGCGTGACGAGATTGGCCATACTCCCGAAGCGCGCGATGACCTTGGGGGCCGCGTTGCGCGGGATGTGAATGATCTGGGACACGTCCAGGTTGAACGTGAAACCGTCCTGCGACCGCACGGTGATGCTGGACAATCGCTCGTCCAGCTTGTGGGCCTCGGTCTTGCCGGTGGCCCAGTTGAGCACGACGTTGGCCGTCGGGACCAGCTCGATTTTGGTCGTCCGGTGATTGATGGGATACTTGCCGGGGTCGAGCGGCTCGACCCACACGCCCCGCTGCCCCTTGATAACCATGTTGCCATGCTTGAACGCCGCGCCGGTGACATCCTCGCCCCGCGACCCGACGTAGGAAATCACGACCCCGACTTGCGCGATCGGGACGACCGTCATGTCCACGACTTCCACCTGCGCAAACCTTGGATTGATGAAGTAGCGGCCCGGCAGGAGCACCTCCTCCTGCAACCCCTTGCACCCGCGGTGATCCACGAACGCCTGGGCATCCTGGAACGAGTTGTGACCTTCAATCACCGGTCCCGCGATGTCACCGGACACCGTTGTCAGCGAAACGCCTTCCATCGTCTCCACGATGCCGATCTTGTCGGACGGAATCTCGATGGCCGGACAGGGCCGGATGACGAACAGTGCCGTATTGATGCGGTAGTTGCCCGGCGGAATGACGGCGAGCTGGGGTCCGCGTTCGCCACCATTGGCCAGAAAGGCGCGGGCGTTCTGGAAGGAATCGCACGCTACCCGCTTGCCCAGCACGCGGCCGACCGCGATCGGCGCACCGTCCTTTGCCTCCACGATGCCGATGGACCCCTCGGGCAGCACCACGAATCGCTGGAGCGTGGTCGCGTACTGCCACGGCCAGAGCCACCAATGCAGTCCAGGCGCCAGGGTATCGGCCTGAATGCCCGCCTCGCCCTTCAAGGCGATGATGCGTCCGTCGGGAAGCGTCTTGTTCGCACCGAGCAACACAAACCGCTTGGTAACGACCCCGACGCTGTCTTCCGGGACCATGACGAGCCCGAACAGCCGCAACACCTTCTTGTACGCGGCGAGCGTAATCAGGATCAGGAGTCCGGCTACTCCCCACCCGATCAGGCGAACGAGATCCCCGTCCATTCGGCACTCTCCCTTGAGGGGCATGTTCGACAGTGGATGTGACGCACCCGCTGCCACGTCACGGATCTGACCAACGATCCCTGTCCACGGCGGCGGCGGGAGGGTGATTATACGTCACGGCAGTGCGGAACCGCGACATGCCGCTCGTGCCGGTGCCGCATTTTCGCTGTTTAGGCGAGAATTTGACGCGCCTGCCCACATGCTTCGAGGGTGTTGCGGCGGCAGGAGCCGTCACGTTGGCCGGACCTCCCGCCTGGCGGTGTGACGCTCGGCGGGACACCTAGTCCAGGACCGCGACCGTAACGCCGACCCCGGGGAACGAATCCATCCCTGCGAGTTCAGGACCGACCTGCGATAGGGCAATCGTTTTCCCCAACAGTTTCTCAGGATGCAGCTGTCCCCTGGTGATCAACTCCAGCATCCCGGCGTATTCCCTCGCCTGCAGCCCGTGCGTCCCCCGGATTTCGAGCTCCCGCGCGA
>JBGPIW010000187.1:0-5352 GCA_041485045.1 Gemmatimonadota bacterium
CGCCCGCCGGATTCACGACACCCGTGGCCTGATCGCCGAGCGCCACGCTGTCGGCGGTGGCGACGGTACCGTTGGGCTCGCTCTCGGCGACGGCCGACTCGAGGGGCCCGGTCGTGAGGGGACGCGTCGCGCGCAGCACGCCCTTCGGCCTCACACCGGACTTCGCCGTGCCGTGCGCGAGCTGCACGCGGGGCGCATCGCGCAGCCGCCGGACCGCTTCGCGCCACGAGCCGCCCGTCGGTGTCTGGGCCAGCGCCGGCGCGGCACCTAACAGAAACAAGAGCGCAGGAATCGAGAATCGCATCGACAGGGCCCTCAGCGCGAGACACGAGATGATGGACGTTCGTGCAACGCGCGCGGCGCGCGCGGAGTTCCGCGCGCGCGCAATCCTGTCGTCGCGAATTCCCTGTAGGACATCGACGTACACACGGCGTGCGAAGATGCCGATAGCGCGGACGCCGGCCGCGCGAGTATCCTGTGGACACTCTACCAACTCGTGGAACCGGTACGGCGATCAGCCGCGCCAACCCCGCCCGCCCCGCTACTTCAGCCGCAGGAACAGCTCGCCGTCGATCGTCGTGACTGCCCAGCCGCTATCGCCACGGGCGGCGTTGAGCACGGTCAGATACAAGAGCGCGGCGCCGCGGGGGCCGCTCGTCTCCGCGCGCAGCAGGCCGATCGGCACCTCGTCGTAACGCCCGCGCGTTCGCCGGTAGGCGGCGGCGCGCTCGATGACGGGCTGCAGTGGGATCTCGAGCGCCGGTTGTCCACCGCGTTCCACCCGAAACGCGTTGCGGGCTTTTACGAACCAGGCGTTGGTGGTGGCGTCGACGCGCAGGGTGTCCTTCAACTCGAAGTGGCCGAGGTGGATCGCGTACTGATAGCCGTCGATGGGTGTCGGGGCCGTGGTCCACTTGGCGCGGAAATAGTAGGACTCCTTGCTCTCCTCACGGTCCCAAGGGGAGACGTACGCGACGCCGAGGGAGGCCATGATCGCCCGCACCTTGGTTTCGACCGCCGAGGAGGCGAGCGACGCTGCCCCGCCAAAGCGCGCGGCGATCCCCTGCTGGTCGTGTCGTTCCACGAGATACCGCACTGTCGCCGCGATTTCTTTGCGGTCGGCGAAGGAGACATCCCGGGCCGTGGCTGCCGTCGACGCGACACGCAGGCCGTGCCTGGCCAGGATCTGGTCGAGCCGGTGCCGCTGGCTGGCGAGCGAGACCTGATAGGCGCCCCACGGACCGGCGATCGTCAACACCGCGAGGAGGAAGAGCGTCGCGGGAATCACCTTGATGCTGCGGGAGCGGCCCAGCGTGTAGTACACGGCGATCCCCGCCCACCACAGCGACAGGACGATCATGAAGTAGCGCCGCTCGGTGACGCCGTACTGGGCGACCCGCTTCCCGATCGCGAGCCACAACATCACGATCGCCGGCAACAGCGCCACGTAGAAGCCGCGCGTGTAGGTCCGCACCCAGCGATACTCAGTCATTTCCTCGAGCGGCCGTACCAGCAGCCACGCGAGAATCCCGACCGTCGCGACGCTCGAGACGAGATATCCGATCCACCCACTCGGCCACTGGCGGTCGATCAACACCTTGCCGAGGTACACGGTGAGCATCACGAGGTAGACCGCGATGATCGGGACGAGGACGTATTGGGTGAAGATTCGCAATCCCGCCGGCACGTCGCTGCGACGCTCGAGGGCGGCGAAGTCGTCCGGCACGCCGCCCAGGAAGAGCCACGTCGTGACCACGAAGGCCATGACCATCCACAGCCGTCCGTACGCCTCGCCCGGGACGTCCACGCCGAACAGCTTGTCCAGCGCCGCCAGGGCCAGCGCCAGGCCGCCGTACAACACCGCCGCGTAGAGGGCGGCCAGGAGGAAGCGCAGGAAGAGCGCCTTGTTGTACTGCCAGAATCCGTTGGGCTCGTCGTATCCGGCGAACGGCAGGAACGCCGCCAGCAGGTGGAACGCGAGGCTCGCCTGCACGTAGCGCGCGAACTGGACCGGTTCCGGCCAATGCGGCCATAGCGCCCAGAACACGGCGAGCACAACTACCCCGGCGCCCTGCAACCCCCAGCGCCGCGCCGCGTCGCCGGCCGCGAAGCGCCGCTCGCCGGTGAGGGTGAGCGCGAGAAACAGCGGCAGGCCGAGCGTCGCCGTGACGAGGAGGCGGACGAACGGCTCCTCGTCGTCCGAGGCGTTCACGATGAGGATGCCGGCGGTCGCCGCGAGGACCGCCGAGAGGAGCACCAGGGGGAATCGCCGTGCCGCGCGCTGGGCGGCCGACACGACCGCGCCGAGGGTCGGCAAGCGGAGTCGCTGGGAGGGGTCGTTCATCTAGCCACAATATCGCTCCGGGGCGAGACGATGCCATGCCGCCGTGCCGAGTACCGCGAAGGAGACTAGGGTTGACGGCCGCCGAAGCTCGCCTGCAGTTGGCGCAGCACTTCCCCCAACCGGGCCAGGTCCGCGCCGTACCGCGCCCAGTCGCCGGCGCGCTGCGCTGCGATGGCGCTCTGGTACAGCTGGACCGCTTGGCTGGTGAGATCTGCGGCGCGACCGTCGCCGGGCCGGGCGCCGGGAGACGGCTCGGCCGCGACCGTGGCGGGAGCCGCCGCCCCGGAGAACAGCCGCGCCAACCCGGCCTCGAGCGTCTCTTCCATCACCACCTGGTTCTGGTAGGCGACGACGACGCGCTTCAGCTCGGGAATGCCCCCGCCCTCGGACCGGAGATAGATCGGCTGCACGTAGACGAGCGACTTCTCGATCGGGATGACCAGCAAATTGCCGCGGATCACTTCGGAGCCGTGCTGGTCCCACAGCGAGATCTGGCGGGAGATCTCGGGATCCTGGTTGATCCGGTTGACGATCTGGGCCGGCCCGTAGACGAGGCTCTGCTTCGGGAAGCGATACACGATCAGCTGGCCATAGTGCTCCCCGTCGTTGCGCGCCACCATCCACGAAGCCAGGTTGTCCTTGCCGCTCGGCGTGAACGGGACCATGAAGATGAATTCCGCTTGCCGCTCCTCGGGCAGCCGCATCACCATGTGGCGCAGGAAGGGATCCTGCTGTTGCGCGGACCGCGACAACACCGGCTTCTGCCACTGGTCCTCCCTGTGGTAGAAGACATCCGGCTCCGCCATGTGGTACGACGCGTAGATGTCGGTCTGCATCCGGAACAAATCCTCGGGATAGCGCAGGTGCGCGCGCAGGTCCGGCGGCATCGCGTCGAGCGGCTGGAAGATGCCGGGGAACACCTGCGCCAGGGTGCGGGCCAGCGGATCGGCGGCGTCGGCCAGGTAGGCCGTGACCGTGCCGTCGAAGGCGTCGATCACCACCTTCACGCTGTTCCGGACGTAGTTCGTGCCGTCGGCGAGTGGCTGCGCATAGGGGTAGCGGTCGGTCGCGGTATAGGCGTCGAGGATCCAGCGGAGCCGGCCCGAATCTCCCACCACGAGATACGGGTCCCGGTCGAACAGCAGGAACGGCAGCGCCGTGCGCGCACGATCCCGGATATTCCGGATGTACATCGCGCGGCTGTCGTTGGTGATGTCACTCGACAGCAACACCTTGAGGGAGCCGAAGTAGGTCGCGAGCACCAGCCTGCGCAGCCACGAGCCGACCCGGACGCCGCCCGTGCCCGCGTACGTCGTGTAGATGTTTGCTTCGCCCGAGGGGGAGTCGAACTCTCGCTGGTGGGTGCGGGCGAACACCCAGGAATCGGTGAGCTCGCCGTAGTAGATCTCCGGGCGCGTCACTCGCAGCGACACACTGGACACCGGCGGCAGGTTCTTAATGAACAGGACCGGCAATCCCTCCGGCGTCACCTGGTTCACCGGCCCAAGGGTGAGTCCCATCCCGTGCGTGAAGGTGAGCCGCTCGTTGATGAACGTCCGCGTCGGCAGCGAGCCCGAGTTCAGCTCGCGCGGGGAGAGGAGCACCTGACGGTACTGGCCGTCGATCCAGTAGCGGTCGTCGTCCACCGAGACGAAGTCGTAGTAGGTGCGGATCTCCTGCAGCTGCGCGAACGTCTGCAGCAGCGGCTCGCGATCCCACAACCGGACGTTCAGGATGGTCGCCTGGTTCGCCGCGATGTCCCCCTGCGTGAGCGCGGTCTCGCCGGTCAGGTCGCGCGTCACCACCCGGTCCAGCCCCCACGCCCGCCGCGTCGCCGCGATGTGGAAGGCGAGCTGCGGCGTTTCCTTCACCAGCTCGTTCGGCGCCACGACCAATTGCTGGACGATTTTGGGGTACACAATGACGCTGAGCAGCGAAACGCCCAGGTAGACCCCGAGCGCGAGCAGGGTGGCCCAGGCGAGACGGTGCGTGCGCGTCCCCCACAGCACCAGCGCGCCACCCGCCACCGCCGCCAGTCCGGCGAGCCGCAGGCCGACGAGGCCGGCGTGGAGATCCGCGAAGCTCGCTCCCACCAGCGGTCCCGTCGTCGAGTACAACAGGCCCGGGATTCGAACGAAGTACACCCGCAGCGCCGCCAGCAGGAACAGGAAGGCGATCAATCCGGCGACGTGCCACCGGGCCGACGGTTCGACCGTGACGTGGCGCGGGAGCAGGACGACGTCGCGGCGCAGCACGTACAGCGCGATGGTCGCGAGCAACGCGACCGTCGTGAGCGCCGTGAGAAAGGCGAGGGTGCCCGCCGCCACCGGCACTGTGAACACGTAGTAGCCGACGTCGCGGCCGAAGACCGGATCCGAAACGCCGAACGGCGTTCGGTGCAGGAACTGGAGCACGCCGAGCCACCCACCCGCGGCTCCGAGCCCGAACAGCAGCGCCACACCGAGCGCCAGCGGCAGCGCCAGCCGGCGCAGCAGCGCTGTCACGTCGAGGGCGGCAGCCCCCTCGTTGAACCGAAGCACCACCGGTTCTGGAACGACGCCGCGTTGGGCAAACCGCAGGTTGGTATACAGGAAGGCGAACGCCACAACGGCCGCCCCAACACCCAGTAGCCCTTCGGCCACGAGCCGGGTCGCGAACACGCGTTCGTAGCCCAGGGATTGGAACCAGGGCCACTCGGCGGCGAGCGTGACCAGACTGGGCAGGAACAGCACGAGGAAGGCGGCCGCGAGGACCAAGACCAGCAGGCGGCGACGGCGCGGCCGAGGAGGTTTCAGACGAAATGCCGTCGGGTGAGCAGTCATGCGAGTAACCTAACCCTCATGAGGGGTTGCTGCGGGATAGTCCCATTTCACGACGTATGGACAACATGCTGCCCGTTTCGTAGCTTCGCCGCACCTCAATCACTATGACGCCTTTTCTGGCAGAACTTCTCGGCACCATGCTGTTGGTCATCCTGGGCGATGGCGTGGTCGCCAACGTCGTGCTCA
>JBGPIW010000188.1:0-5316 GCA_041485045.1 Gemmatimonadota bacterium
ACGTCGAGCGCCAGGGAGTCGGCCCGGATGTCCTGGAGCGCCGAGACGGCGTGCGGGCGTGACGTGGTACCCCAGGCGAAGGCCTGCTGCAGCTTGCGGCGTTCGATCGCCAGATGGACCGTATCGGCGGTCAGGACCCAATCGGCGCTCGACGCTTTGCCGTTGCCCAGGGCTTTGACCAAGCGGATCTCCCGGGCTTGCAGCGCCAGCTCGATGCGGGTGCCGGTGAGGGTGTAGCTCTGGGCGCCCTTTCCCTGCACGCGCGGGGTGCCGATCAGGACCCCTTGCCCGACCGTCTGATCGAGCAGCATGGAATCGGCCTGGGCCGCGAAGTCGCTGCGATCGATGGTGGACTGGCCGCCGGCCCACATGCGGTCGTTGCCCTTGAACCGGACGCGGTCGGCCACGATGACGTAGGGCTCTGCGGTATCGGCCACGCCACCGCCGCGGTACTGAATCGTGGGACGCTGGGTGGAATACATCTCCACGGTGTCGCGAACGCCCGCGGCGCTGCGCCAGTAGGTAAGGTTTGGGCCCCGCAGGATCGAGCCGTTGCTCCGGTTCACCGCCACGACGTTGTTGTGTGCCTCGAGCTTCTCCTCGAGCCGGTAGTAGGAGGCGAGGTTGGCGTCGAGCGTCATGGTCGTATCGCGAATCCGCACCGTGCCGATGAGGTCGAGCCGGTTGGCGGGAGCGACCCAGACCATGCTGTCGGCGGCGAGCGTGGTCGTGGTCCCCTGGCAATGGGATCGCACGCCGCCGCCCGCGTAGATGTTCTGCACGCCGGGCGCGACCTCCACCTGCCGGCCCTGATGGCCCACGGTGTCTACCACGAGGACGCAGGGGCGACCCCGGCTCGAATCGGCGGGGGGCGGCGCGGCGGGTTGTTGCAGCGCGAGGAGGAGGAGGCCGGGGACGATCACTGGTTGGGCAAGGTGAAGTGGCCCCCGGTGCCACGCGGACGACTGGCCGTAACGTTGCGGAATTCGGGATCGGATACGAAGCCGTCGCCGGTGACGTGCCGCCCCGGCCCGTCGAAAACGAACGCTTGGTCCGACGAGACCTGGTTGGTCCGCTGCTGGTAGCGCATCACCTCACTCTTCAGCGTGCGCCCATCCCCCGCCCCGACGACGATCACGTTGCCCCGACCCTCCATGTCGCCCGTCGCCCAATGATACGTGCCCTCCCGGGCGGTCATGGTGGACGTCTCGCGGCCGTCGGTGTCGTAAAACGTGATGTGCACGTTGCGCAGCTCGGCGACCTGGAGCGGCTGATAGAAATAGGCCGAATCGGCCCGGACCCGCGCGCGGACGACGCCATCGCCCGTCACGTAATGGGTCATATCGATCAGGACCTGATCGGCGGTGTCGGCCGCGGTCACGGTCGCGGTAGGTTTCGCTCCCGAGCTGCAACCGAACGACGTCAAGAGGAGTGACGTCGAGACGAACAACGTCGAGAGGAGGGACGTCTTTCCTCGACGGTTCTTCTCGACGATTCTCATCTCGGCGTTTTCTCTTGACGTCTCTCGCATTCAGACCGCTCCCGCCTTCATGAGATCATGCAGGTGGACCATCCCCACGAGCTTCTGTCCGCCATCCAGGACCGGCAGCGCCATGATGCCGTGCCGCTCCATGAGGGCGACGGCGGCCGAGGCGAGCGTATCGGCCGTGATCGTTTTGGGTGTCCGCGTCATCACGTCACGCACCGGCAGATCGAGAAACTGGTCGGTGCGCTCCATCAACCGGGTCAGGTCGCCGGCGGTGACGATGCCGGCGAGGTCGCCCGAGCCGTTCACGACGGCGACGGTGCCGCGCTTCTCGGCGAGCAGGACGACGCACGCGCGCATCGGGCGCTCGGGTCCAAGGGTGGGCAGGTCCGTCGTCAGCATCACGTCCGCGACGCGCAGCAACAACCGCCGGCCCAACGAACCTCCGGGGTGCAGCGCCGCGAAGTCCTCGCGCCGGAATCCCTTGACCTCGAGCAGCGTGACCGCCAGGGCGTCGCCCAGGGCCAGCGCGACCGTGGTGCTCGTCGTGGGCGCCAGCGTCTCGGCGCAGGCCTCTTCAGCGCTCCCCGCGTCGAGCACGACGGTCGCGGCCCGGGCGAGCGAGGACTGCGGCGCGCCGGTGATGGCGACGATTGGGACGCCCAGACGCTGCAACTGCTCCACCAGGCCGAACAGCTCGTCAGATTCGCCGCTCTTGGAGAGCAGGACCCCGACATCCTCGCGTCCTACGATGCCCAGGTCGCCGTGCAAAGAGTCCACCGGGTGGAGAAAGGCGGCCGGGGTGCCGGTCGAGGTGAACGTCGCCGCGATCTTGCGGGCGATGAGCCCGGATTTCCCGACGCCCGAGACGATGAGCCGTCCGCGGGCGGCGGCCAGCAGCTCCACGGCGCGGGCGAAGGGTGCTCCCAGCTCGCGGGCGACGCCCAGAACGGCATCGCCTTCGAGCGCCAGGACTCGGCGGCCGCGCTCAACGAGCTCGGGTGCCGTGTCGGGCCGCATCGCCTCGCTCCTCCAGGTATTGACGGACCAGGCCGTCCCACGCGCCGCGGGCCTTGAGGATCGTCTCGGCGATCTCGCGGGCGGCGCCGTGGCCGCCGGGGGCGGCCGTGACGTAATGGGCGAGGGCCTTCACTTCCGCGACCGCGTTCGCGACCGCGATCGGCAGCGCGACCCGCCGCAGCAGGGGCAGGTCGGCGAGATCGTCGCCGGCGAAGGCGCACTCCTCGAAGCGGATCGCGCGCCGCGCGAGGAGCGCCTCGAACGCGGGAAGCTTTTGCGCCGCATCGTCCTGCACCACCTCGTCCACCTCGATCTCGCGGGCCCGCAGCGTGGTGGCTTCCGAGGTTCGCCCGCTCACGAGCACCACCGTGATCCCCGCGGCGCGCAACAGCTTCACGGCGAGCCCGTCCTGGATGTCGAACCGCTTCAGCTCCACGGCGTGGTCGCCGACACGTCCGAGATAGACGCCGCCGTCGGTGAGAACGCCATCCACGTCGAAGCCGACGAGCCGCAGGCGGCCGGCCAGTGCGGCGTCAAGCACGGACGGGGACTCCGCGCACGCGTTGCCAGACGTCGAGGGCGAGCGTCACCACGCCGGGGAGCTCCTCGAGCGACAGCATGTTCGGCCCGTCGCTCGGCGCATGGGCGGGGTCGGGGTGCGTCTCGAGGAAGAACCCGTCCGCGCCCGCCGCGGCCGCGGCGTAGAGCAGCGGCGGAATGAACTGGCGCAGGCCACCGCTCGCGCCGCCGTCGCCCTGCCCCGGCTGCTGCACCGAATGGGTGGCGTCGAAGATGACCGGCGTATCGCAGGCGGCGCGCAGGCGGCTGAAGCTGCGCATGTCCACCACGAGGTCGCCGTATCCAAAGAAGGTGCCGCGCTCGGTCACCGCCACTTCAGGAGCACCGCCGCCGCGGATCTTCTCCACCGCTCCCGCCATCTGCTCGGGGGCCATCCATTGTCCCTTCTTCACGTTCACCGGGCGGCCCGCCTTGCCTGCCGCGACGAGCAGGTCCGTCTGGCGGCACAGGAACGCGGGGATTTGCAGCACGTCGGCGACTTCGGCGGCGGCGGCGACCTGCGCGACCTCGTGCACATCGGTGAGCAGCGGCAGGCCGGTCGCCTCCCGGACCCGCTGCAACGCGCGTAACCCTTCGTCGAGTCCGGGTCCGCGGGCCGCGGCCAGCCGTGAGCGATTGGCCTTGTCGAACGAGGCCTTGTAGATGACGTGCAGCCCGATGCGGGCCCCGAGCGTCACCAGCGCCTCGGCGACCCGCAGGTTCAGGGCGTCGGATTCGATCACACAGGGCCCCGCGATGAGGAACGGGGCAGACCCGTCACCGAACTGGGGCACGTTAGCCGGTGGTGCGGGCGGCCAAGGGCGCCGACACGCTGCTGGTCGCCGGACGGGCGGTTCGGCCGGCGAGCGCGGCGCCGATGAAGCCGGCGAACAGGGGGTGCGGGCGCATCGGCCGCGACTTGAGCTCGGGGTGAAACTGGCAGCCGATGAACCAGGCGTGATCGGGCAGCTCGATCATCTCGACGAGCGATCCGTCGGGCGAGAGTCCCGAGCAGCGCATGCCGTATTCCGCGAGGACGTCGCGGTAGGCGTTGGACACCTCGTAGCGGTGCCGGTGGCGCTCGCTCACCTCGGTCGCATTGTAGACCTGCGCCACGCGCGATCCGGGCCGCAGGCGGGCCGGATAGGCACCGAGCCGCATGGTCCCGCCCATCTCCTGGATGCCCTGCTGCGTGGACATCAGGGCGATCACGGGGTTGGCGCATTCCGGCGCGAACTCGCTCGAATTCGTGTCCGGGATGCGGCACACGTTCCGGGCGAATTCGACGATCGCCACCTGCATGCCGAGGCAGATGCCGAAGAACGGCATCTGATGCTCGCGCGCCCAGCGGATCGCCTCGACCATCCCCTCGACGCCGCGCACGCCGAAGCCGCCCGGGACGAGCAGCGCATCGAATGGCGCGAGCAGCGCGCCCGCGGTCTCCTGATCGGTGAAGCGGTCCGAGGCGATCCACTTCACGTCCACTCCGGCCTCGTTGGCGATGCCGCCGTGGATCAACGCTTCGTTGATGCTCTTGTAGCTGTCGGCGAGCTCGGTGTACTTCCCGACGATGGCGATGCGCGCGCGGCGCTCGGGATGCCGGATCTTATCGACCATCGCGCCCCAGGCGCGCAGATCGGGTTCCTTGGTGTCCAGATGGAGCCGGGCGCAGACTTCCTTGTCGAGGCCCTGCTCGTGCAGGCGCAACGGGATCTCGTAGATCGTCTGGACATCGGGGCTCTCCACCACGCAGCCGAAATCCACGTTGCAGAACTGGGCGATCTTGCGTTTCAGCTCTTCGGAGAGCGGCCGCTCGGTGCGGCAGATGAGAAAATCGGGCTGGATTCCGATCTGCATCAGCTCGCGCACCGAATGCTGCGTGGGCTTGGTCTTGAGCTCGGCGGTCGCCGCGATGTAGGGCACGAGCGTGAGGTGGATGAACAGGGTGTTCTCCCGCCCCACGTCCTGGCGGAACTGCCGAATCGCTTCGAGAAATGGCAGCGATTCGATGTCGCCTACCGTGCCGCCGATCTCGGTGATGACCACGTCGTGATCGGGAGCGAGGCGGCGGATCGCCGACTTGATCTCATCGGTGATGTGCGGGATCACCTGCACGGTGGAGCCGAGGTACTCGCCGCGGCGCTCTTTCGTGATGACGTTGAGGTAGATCCGGCCGGTCGTGACGTTGTTGGCTTGCGACAGCGAACGGTCGATGAACCGCTCATAGTGGCCCAGATCGAGATCGGTCTCGG
>JBGPIW010000189.1:0-5313 GCA_041485045.1 Gemmatimonadota bacterium
GGCGGCCATCATGCCCGCCGCACCGCCGCCGATCACCGCCACGCGCGTCATCGCTGGAGCATAGCCCGCGGCTGGCGCATGCGCTGCTTGCGCCGCATCTTCGCCCATCCAATGATTCGAAATCCTCGATGAAAGTCGGCCTGGTAGGCTTCGCCGGCTCCGGCAAAACGACCGTCTTCAATACGATGACCGGCCTCGCCGTCCCCACGGGCTACGGCGGCGAGCTGCGTCTCGGCACCGTGAAGGTGCCCGACGAGCGCATCGACGCGCTGAGCAAGATCTATTCGCCCAAGAAGACGACGTTCGCCGAGATCGTGTTCTGCGACGTGCCGGGGGAGCACGGCGCCGAGCGGAAGGGGCTGTCGCGCAAAGCGCTGCAGCAGATCCGCGACCAGGAGGTGCTCTGCCTCGTGCTGCGGGCGTTCCCCAATCCCGCGCTCGAATCGGACCCGGACCCCGCGACCGATCTCGAAGCGTTCCACACCGAGTGCCTGCTCGCCGATCTCGACCTGGTGGAGCGCCGGCTCGATCGCGCGAAGAAAGACAAGCCCGACCCCCACGAGCTGGCGGCGTTCGAGTTCATGAAAACCACGCTGGAGCACGAGCTGCCGCTCCGCTCGCTCCCGGCGGCGGCATTGAACCGCGACTACCTCAAGGGGTATGGGCTGCTCACCGATCGCCCCCTGATGATCGCGCTGAATCGCAGCGAGCACGAAGCCGCCCAGCCGATGCCGCCCGCCCTGGTCGACCGGCTGTCCCAGCTGCACGCCGCCGGACTCGTGCTCTCGGCGAGCGTGGAAGCCGAGATCGCGGCGATGGGCCCGAGCGATCGTGCCGCGTTCCTGGAAGACCTCGGGCTCAAGGAATCGGCCCTGACTCGGTTCATCCGGACGGCGCACGGCCTGCTCGACCTCATTTCCTTCTTTACGGTGGGCGAAGACGAGGTGCGCGCTTGGCCGATCCGGCGCGGCACGACCGCACGGCCGGCCGCGGGTCGCATCCACTCGGACCTGGAGCGCGGATTTATCCGCGCGGAGGTGATCCCCTACAAGGTCTTCCTGGAGCTCGGGACCGAGCATGCCGTCAAGGAGGCGGGTCGGCTGCAGGTCGAAGGGAAGGACTACGTGGTGGGAGACGGAGATATCGTGCACATCCGGTTCAACGTGTAAGGAGCGTTCGTGCATCCAGATCGGACGATCACTCGGCGGAACTTTCTGATTCGGAGCGGGGTCGGCGGCGCGATGGTCGCCTTCCCGCCCGAGCTGTGGCATGTGTTCCCCACCCCGCCACTCGCAGGGAAGCTCGGTCCCCAGCCCGAGGCGCTCTTCTCCGGCCTCCAATGGCGCATGCTCGGGCCCTTCCGCGGCGGGCGCGTCGACGCCGCCAGCGGCGTGCCCGGCCGGCCGAACGAGTTCTACTTCGGCCACGTCAACGGCGGCGTGTGGAAGACGATCGACGGGGGCCGCACGTGGGCGCCGGTCTTCGACTCGCAGCCGGTCGCCTCGATCGGCGCGCTCGCCGTGGCGCCCTCGGCGCCGGACGTGATCTACGTCGGGAGCGGCGAATCGACACTGCGCGATTCGACGGGCTACGGCGACGGCATGTACAAGTCGACCGATGCGGGCAAGACGTGGACGCATATCGGGCTTGCCGACTCCCAGCACATCGGCAAGATCGCCGTGCATCCCTCGAACCCCGACATCGTGTTCGTTGCATGCATCGGCCACTACTATGGACCGAGCACCGAGCGCGGGGTGTTCCGCTCGACCGACGGCGGCAAGAGCTGGCGGAAGGTGCTGTACAAGAACGAGCACGTCGGAGCGATCGAGGTCGTGATCGACCCGACCAATCCGCAGGTGCTCTACGCCGGCCTCTGGAACACCAAGCGGCCGCCCTGGTTCGTTTATGCGCCGACCAACGGGCCCGGCGGCGGCATCTATAAGTCCACCAACGAAGGCGATACCTGGCAGCAGCTCACCCAAGGATTGCCACCCGAAGGGATCGGGCGCACCGGCATCGCAGTGGCCCCGGGCCAACCGCAACGCGTCTACGCCTGCGTCGATTGCCTGCTGCCCGAGCCCGGCGCGCCGCCTCCGCCCCCTCCGACTCCAGGTGGCCCGCCGCAGCGCGACACGACGCCGCGCCAGGGCGGCTGCTTCCGCTCCGATGACGGCGGGGCCACCTGGACGCGCACGTCGTCGGACTCGGCGCTGTGGGGCCGCGGCTGGTACTTCGAGCACGTCGTGGTGGACCCACACGATCCCGACCTCGTCTACGTGTCCAACGTGTCCGTGTCGCGCTCGAGCGACGGCGGCAAGACATGGGTGCCGCTGCGCGGCTCCCCGGGCGGCGACGACTACCATCAGGCCTGGATCTCGGCCGAGGATCCCGACACGATGATCGTGGCGAGCGACCAGGGCTGCATCATCACGCGCAACGCCAAGACCGCCGACCCACGGGACGTCACGTGGAGCTCGTGGCTCAACCAGCCTACGGCGCAGCTCTACCACCTCTCGGTGGATTACCGGTTCCCCTACTGGGTGACCGGGGCGCAGCAGGACAGCGGCGCCGTCGCCGTGCGCTCGCGCGGCAAGTTCGGCGAGATCTCGCTGCGCGACTGGGAGCCGATCGGAGCGGGCGGCGAGAGCGGCTACACCGCGGGCGATCCGCTGCATCCCGGGATCATCTACGGCGGCACGGGCGACCGTTGGGACCTGGAGCAGAACCGCGTCATCCAGGGCAGCGCCGACCCGAAGCCGGCCGGCACAGAGACCGTGCGGCGCGATTGGACGCAGCCGCTCGTCATCTCGAAGGCCGACCCCCATGCGCTCTACTACGCCGACCAGTTCCTGTTCAAGTCCACCGACCGCGCGCGCTCGTGGCAGCAGATCAGTCCCGACCTGACCCGGCCCGAACCCGGCACGCCCGCGACGCTCGATGCCGCGGCTGCCGCCGACTTGGGCGACAACGGCCGGCGCGGCGTGATCTACACGATCGCGCCGTCCCCGATCCTCGTGCCGCAGGTATGGATCGGCACCGATGATGGCGTCATCCAGCTCACCATGAACGACGGGAAGGCCTGGCAGAATGTGACCCCGCCGGCGATCGGTCCGTGGAGCCGGGTGACGATGCTCGAGGCGTCGCACTTCGACTTCCGCACTGCCTACGCGAGCGTGGACCGCCACCAGCTGGAAGACTTCGAGCCCTACGTCTACCGCACGCGCGATCTGGGGAAGACGTGGCAGCGGATCAGCGCCGGCCTTCCCGCGGGAGTGTACGTGCACACGGTGAAGGAGGATCCGGCACGCCAGGGGTTGCTGTTCGCCGGCACCGAGCGCGGGGTGTTCGTGTCGTTCGACGACGGCGACCACTGGCAGGCGTTGCAGCGCAACCTGCCCGCCACCTCGATGCGCGACCTCGAGATCTACGGTAACGACCTCATCGTGGCGACGCACGGGCGCGGGTTCTGGGTCATCGACGACATCAGCCCGCTGCGCCAGCTCGACGACACGGTTGCGGCGGCCGACGCCTGGCTCTTCAAGCCGGCGGATGCCATCGACGTCGATCAAGGTGACGACAACGGCACCCCCTATCAGCAGGACGAGCCCCGGGCGGAGAATCCGTCCGACGGCGCCATCATCGATTACTACCTGAAGACCGACGCCGCCGGACCCGTGACGCTCGAGATCCTCGACGCCAAGGGCATGAGCCTCCATGTCTTCTCGAGCGTCGCCGAGGCGGCGGGCACGCGTCCGGCGCGCCCCGGAATTCCCAATACGACCGCGCTGTGGCGCCCGGAGCCGCAGCCGTTCTCGGCGAGCGCGGGGATGCATCGCGTGACCTGGCGGCCGAACACCGGCCGGCCTGCCGGGTTCGGGGCGTTCGGCGGACGAACTGGACCGCAGGAGCCGGTCGTGACCTTGCCGGGCCTGTTCACGGCGAAGCTCACCGTGAACGGAAAGACCTATACGCAGACGTTCGCTATCAGGCCGGACCCGAGGAGCCTCGAGGAGTAACTATGTGCCGCAATATCCGCACGCTGTACCATTACGACCCGCCGACCACCGATGACGAAGTCCGGGCGGCATCGCTGCAGTTCGTCCGGAAAGTGAGCGGGTTCACGAAACCGTCCGCGGCGAACGCGGCGGTCTTCGACCAGGCGGTCACGGACGTCGCGGCGACCGTACGCGCGCTGCTCGATTCCCTGGTTACCCAGGCGCCGCCCCGGAACCGGGAGGCGGAGGTCGCGAAGGCGAGAGAGCGGTCAGCCGCTCGCTTCGGTCCAGCGGACCAGCGCATCGTCGAGCGCCCGCCGCGCCCGGTCTAGCTCAACGCTCAGCCGTCCGGCCTCTCGCGCCCCCTCGGCTCCGCCTTCGTAGAGCGCCGGGTCGGTCAGGGCACGCTCCAGCTCGCCGATCCGCGCTTCGGCCGCGTGTACCGCCTGCTCGCGCGCTTCAACCTCACGTTGCGCCGCGCGCCGTGTCTCCTGACTCTCGCGCTTTGCCGCCGCGGCTTTCCGTACCTCGGTCCGCGTGGTCCGGCTCGCCGTTGACTCCGGCGCCGCGCCGCGAGCTGGCCCGTTCGCGGCGGCCCGCTCGGCCTGCTGCTGCTCCCACTCGACGAACGTCCCGCCGTAATCCTGGATCCGGTCCCCCTCGAACGCCCACACCCGAGTCGCCAGCTCTCGAAGAAACGCGCGATCGTGGCTTACGACAATCACCGTCCCCTCATAGTCCTCGAGGCCGTCCTCCAGCGCCTCGATCGACTCCACATCCAGGTCGTTGGTCGGCTCGTCCAGCACCAGGAGGTTCGCCGGCCGCAGCGCGAGCAGCGCCAGCGCGACGCGGGCGCGCTCGCCGCCGGACAAGACCCGTGTGCTGCGCCGGACTTCATCGCCGGTGAAGCCGAACGCGCCGAGGTGATTCTGGATGTGGCCACGCGTCCAGCGGCTCCGCAGGTCCGCGACGCAATCGTAGATCGTCTTGTCCTCGGGAACCTGCGCCAGGTCCTGGCGGAACCACTCGGCCAGAATCCCGGCGCCGAGGCGTGCCTCGCCCGCCGCGGGCGGACGCGCGCCGAGCACCGTCGCCAGCAGCGTGGACTTGCCGGCCCCGTTGGGGCCCACCAGCGCGATTACCTCGCCCCGCCGGGCGACGCCCGAGAAGTCGCGCACCAGGGTGCGATCGCCGATCGCCACCCGCAGCCGCTCCACCACGAGGACTTGATCGCCCCCTCGCTCGCCGGCGCCGAAGCGCACGCTCATCGCCTCACGCTCCCCCGGTGGCGCCGACAGCCGCGGCAGCCGGGCCAAAC
>JBGPIW010000190.1:0-5288 GCA_041485045.1 Gemmatimonadota bacterium
CCTCGTCCGTTGCAGAGACGAGTAGAGGGGCCCCCAGAGTGAGGAGCCGGAAATGCGGGACCAAATGAGGGAGCACGACACTACCTCGGGACGGCGGCTGAATAGACAATAAGGTGCCATCTTCAAACCAATGTCAACATATTGATTGACAAGGAATTGAACGCCGTTCTCGGCCGTCACAATCGGCAAATTCAAAGGAAACTTGGCCGCTTTGGTTCGACCTTTCTACCTCCTTGCCCACAACCCGAACTCGATCGCCGCCGTCCGGACGGCCCTCGACGCCGGCGCCAATGCCATCGAGCCCGACGTCAACGTCTACGCCGCCCGGCCCGACGAGCTGTGCATCGGCGAGGCGAACTTCCTGGGGGGCGGCAGTGGCCCCAGCGCCCCGTCGCTCACCGATTACCTCGCAGCACTCGACCAGATCGCCCGGGACCGCCCCGAGCTGGCCCTCGTGGTATTCGACTGCAAGCCTAAGGCCGCCACCGCGGATTTGGGCGCCCGGCTGCTCCAAGCGATCCGCACCCTGCTCACGTTCGATACCGACCTGAACGTCATCATCTCGGTCGCTAGCCTTTCGCATACAGCGATCTTCGACGCCATCAAGAATGATGTCCGGCCCCGTGAAGCCCTGATGATCGATCAAGAAAACGACCCGGTCCGCGTCGCCACGTTCTTCACGAGCGCCGGAGTCGAACGGCAGTGCTACGGCAACGGGATCTCGTTCCTCAACTCCCTCCTCGGCCCCAACGTCCGCCCTTCGCTGGAGCGCGCCTGCGAGCTGCGCGCGGCCGGCGGCGCACCACGCTTCGCCTACGCCTGGACCGTGGACGACGCCAACCTGATGCGCGAATACATCCGGATCGGCGTGGATGGGATCATCACGAACGACGTCGCCCGGCTGCGCGCGGTCGCCGCCGAGCCGGAGCTCCGATCCACCGTCCGCCTCGCCACGCGCACCGACGACCCGTGCGCGGGCCCGCGAGCGGCGTATGGGCTGATCGTTCATACGGGAGACAAATGGATGGCGGGCACCGACGCCAACGTGACGTTCACCCTCACCGGGGCCACGGGCTCGAGCAGTGTCACGGTGAACACTCGCTGGCGCGGCCGCATGGACCGCAACGGCTGGAACTACGTCACGCTCGAGAGCGGCGACCTGGGTCCGCTGCAATCGATCGCTGTGCAGCGCGACAACCAGGGTATTGCCCCCGGCTGGTACCTCGATCGGGTCGCGGTGGAGAGTGCGCGCTACGGCGTGTCGGGCGAGGCGAGCTTTGGCGGCTGGGTCCCCGCAACGGCTCCGGTCAGCCGACCGCTTACGTAGGGGTCGACTCAGAACGCGGTTACACCCCCTTGCCGCAAAACGCACTAGTCAGTGACGCCGTCCAGGTAGCATCTTGCAGGGTCAGCCAGGCGGGTGACGGAAGGAGGACACGACGCCGATCAACAGGACATCCGAAGATCCCACCGACGCCCCGGCCGCGCCGGACGACTCGGTCCCGCGAGCGCCCGGCGCCCCCGCCCGAGCGGCGCTGAGCGCCCCTCGGCGGCGACAAATGAATGTCGGGTTTGGGGTGGGTTTGATCATTGTCCTGGTGGTGGGTGGCGTCTCCTACTGGGACACGAGGCAAGTCGCCGACGCCGCGGGCCAGCGGCGGCACAGCTACGAGGTGCGGGGCCGTCTCGACGCGCTATTCACGCACCTGCTGGACGCCGAGACGGGGCAGCGGGGCTACCTCCTGACCGGCAGGACGCCCTACCTCCAGCCCTACGAGACGGGCTCCGCCGCGGTCGCGCAAGACTTCCGCGACCTCGTGGACTTCATCGGCGCAGACTCGGCCCAGCAGACGTGGGTGCGGCTGCTCGATCCGCTCATTCACCGGAAGCTCTCCGAGCTCGATCGTACCGTCGCGCTGCGACGACGCGGTGGACTCCGTGCTGCGCTCCTGGCGGTGGACACTGACGAGGGGGAGGGGCTGATGGACAGCATCCGCGTGGTGTCGGCGGGGATGCACGCCGCGGAGACGGCACTCACCGACGCGCGGGACGCGCGCGTGGACGCCACCAACCGCCTGGCCCGGCTGGCCATCCTCACCGGGAGCCTGCTGACGATCGGGTTCCTGGGCATTGGGGCGCTGTTGATCAATTGGGAAAGTGCGCAGCTCGCGCGCGCAGCGGTCGCGCTCCGCGACAGCGAGAGCCGTCTGTTTCAGATGCTCGAGGCCCTCCCTGTCGCGGTATTCGTGGTGGATCATTCCGGACGCCCGTACTATGCGAACCTCGCCAGCCTGGACATTCTCGGCCGGGGCGTGGTCCCCGACGCGGCGCCGGGTCAGCTCGCGGAAGTGTACCACGCCCACGTCATTGGGACCGGGGAGCTGTATCCCACCGACCGCGTGCCCGTCGTCCGCGCGCTCGCCGGGGAGCGGGTGCACATCACGGACTTGGAGATACATCGCCCCGACCGGGTCGTGCCCCTGGAAGTCTGGGCGACGCCGGTCTATGACGCGGCCGGACGCGTCGCCTACGCCATCGCCGCCTTCAGCGACATCACGGAGCGCCGCCAGGCCGAAGCGACGATTGAGCGCGCCAGGCAGGCCGCCGAGGCTGCCAACCGTGCCAAGTCCGATTTTCTGGCCAGGATGAGTCACGAGTTGCGCACCCCGCTGAACTCGATCATCGGTTTCTCCGAGGTGCTCGAGGAGGGCACCTACGGCGCGTTGAACGACAAGCAGCGGCGCTACGCGTCGAACGTGGCGACGAGCGGCCGCGCGTTGCTGCAGCTCATCAACGACATCCTCGACCTCTCCAAGGTCGAGGCGGGGCGTGTGGAGCTCGTGATTGCGGAGTTCGATGTCGCCGCCGCGCTCGAGGAGGCGCGCACGATCACCGCGCGTTTGGCCGAGCAGAAGCACCAGACGCTGAGCCTCACCGTCGAGAGCTCGGTCTCGCGGCTCTCGGCTGATGAGGCGAAAGTGAAGCAGATTCTTTACAACCTCATCGGCAACGCGATCAAGTTCACGCCCGACGGGGGACGGATCGACGTGACCGCACGGCGTGTCCAGGCGGCCCAGGGGGACGCGATCGAGATCGCCGTGGCCGACACCGGGATCGGACTCAGACCGGAGGACCGGGAACGGATATTCGGAGAATTCGAGCAGGTCGACTCACCCTACGGACGGGAGCAGCTGGGGACCGGGCTCGGGCTGGCCTTGAGCCGCAAGCTCGTCGAGTTGCACGGCGGCCGGATCTGGGTGGAAAGCGAGGTCGGCGGAGGCAGCGTGTTCCGGTTCACCCTGCCCGAACGGCCGCGGCGGCTCGTCAGTCCACGGGCCATGCCAGCGGCCAGCGACCGCCTTTCCCCTCCCGGCACGGGCGCACTGGTGTTGGTGGTCGAGGATGACGATGCGGCCGCGGACCTGCTCGATCTCTACCTCAAGCAGGCGGGCTACACGGTCGCGCGGGCCGCAACGGGCGAACATGCGCTGGAGATTGCCCGCACGCTCAAGCCCTCCGCCATCACGTTGGACATTCTGCTGCCGGGCCGCGACGGACTCGCTATCCTGGCTCAGCTGAAGGCGGACCCGGAGACGAGGCCAATCCCCGTCTTCATCGTGTCGGTCACAGAGGATCGGGAGCTGGGATTCAGTCTAGGGGCCCTGGACTGGTTCGTGAAGCCCGCGCGGCGCGACGATCTCATCGCGGCCGTTCGCCGCGCGATACGGGTTGCGCCCGCCAGTGGGTCGCCGACCGTCCTGGTCGTGGATGACGACCCCGCCACGGTGCAGCTGCTGAGCGACATCCTCGCCACCCAGGGGTTCCATGTGCTTGCGGCCCATGACGGTCGGCAGGGCATCGCGCTCGCCCACACCGGGCGACCGGACGTCATCGTGCTCGACCTCCTGATGCCCGAGGTCACCGGACTCGACGTCGTACAGGAGCTGCGGGCGACGCCACAATGTCGCGACATCCCAATCCTGATCTTCACAGCCAAGGATATGACGGCGGAGGAGCAGAACCTGCTACGCGGCAGCGTGCAGGGTATCGTGGCGAAGCAGGGACCGGGGGATCTGTTGCAAGATCTCGCGCGCGTAATGTCCGCCCCCCTTACCGAGGCAGCCAGCGGCCGCCCTCGACCAGCTCCGACACGAGATCCGGCGCCGCCTTCCCCGCCGCCTCGGCCGCGAAATTGATCACCAGCCGGTGCGTCAGCACCAGCGGCGCCACTCGCTTCAGGTCCTCGTAGTCGGGCGCCGGCCGCCCCTCCAGCGCCGCCAGCGCCTTGGCCCCCAGCACCATGTACTGCGACGCGCGCGGCCCGGCGCCCCAGGAGATGTACTCGCGCACGAACTCCGGCGCGCTCGCGTCGTCCGGCCGGGTCATGCGCACCAACGCCACGGCCGCCCCCACCAGGGCTCTGGTGGCGGGAATGCGCCGCACCAGGTGCTGTAGCGCCAGCACGTCGTCGGCGGTGAGCACCGGCACGATCCGCGTCGCGTGATCCGCCGTCGTCGCGTCCACGATCGTCTCTTCCTCCTCGCGCGACGGATACCCCACCCGCAGCTCGAACATGAAACGGTCGAGCTGCGCCTCGGGCAGGGGATAGGTGCCCTCCTGCTCGATCGGGTTCTGCGTGGCGAGCACGAAGAACGGCGCGGGCAGCGAGTGCGTCTGGCCCGCCGCGGTGACCTGGTGCTCCTGCATCGCCTGCAGCAGCGCGGCCTGGGTCTTGGGCGGGGTGCGGTTGACCTCGTCGGCGAGCACGATGTTCGCGAACACCGGCCCGCGCACGAAGCGGAAGCCGCGCTTCCCGGTGGTCGTGTCCTCCTCGATGATCTCCGTCCCCGTGATATCGGAGGGCATGAGATCGGGGGTGAACTGGATGCGCGAGAACTTGAGCTCGAGCGCCTCGGCCACCGTCTGCACCATGAGGGTCTTGGCGAGCCCCGGGACGCCGACCAGGAGCGCGTGTCCCCCGGAGAAGACGGCCGTGAGGATGCCATCCACGACGTCTCGCTGCCCCACGATGCGCTGCCCCACCTGGGCGACGAGCGCCCGGCGCGCCGCGGCGAGCCGCTCCAGCAGCTCGACGTCGCCTGGCGGCGCGGCGATGGGACGTGGTGTCGTGGTCATGGGGTGCGTAGGATACTACATCGTACTCCCAAGTGCCACATAAAGTTGCACCATCACCGGTTTGCTTGCGAAAAATTTCACAAGCGCGTAGCTTTCGCGCGTCGCAATGGCACCCGACGACCCGAACAACGCATCCCGCAGTTACGGTCAGG
>JBGPIW010000191.1:0-5256 GCA_041485045.1 Gemmatimonadota bacterium
CACGACGCGGCGCTCGACCTTCATCTTCGTCTCGTGCACGGCCCACGCCGCCATCGATTGCACCCCCGTCGCATCCTGGGCGATCAGCGTCTTCAGTACGACGAACGCCAGACCCGCTGCCGCATCCTCTTCGAGCTGCCGCTCGTTGAGCGACAGCTGTCCCGACCCTTTCCCTATGGGATGGGGCAGCGATTGGCCGAGGTACCGGGCGGTCAGATCGATGCGGTAGGCGTCGCGGATGTAGGCCGGGAAGTCCCGCGGCAACTCGTCGCGGAACCGCTCGAAGTCAGCGGCCAGCAGCGCGCGCATGGTGCACGGCCTCGATCACGGCGTTGTGCTCGCCGGGCGCCTCGGCGGGGGCCCACGGGTCGTCGCAGGCGTCCGGGGGGATGATCCCTTCGGCGGCCGCGGCCCAGAGCATACGCCGGACATAGCCTTCCATCGGAGGCACGAACGTGGCCTGGGCGAACCGATCCACGATTCCCAGCAGGCGGTTGAAGCGGGCGGCGTCGCCGTCGGCACGCGCTCGCAAAAGCGCGCTTTGCAGGTCGGTCAGCGCCGCCCCTATGCCGACGAGTGCGGCGCGGGCGCCGGCCAGAATCGAATAGCCAAGAAACCGGTCTTCGCCAGTAATCAACAGCTTTCCGGGTACGCTGCATACCAGCGCGGCAATTCGCTGGAACGTCATCACCGAATCGAGCGTGGCCACTTTGATGCCGATCACGCCGGGCAACGCGAGGATCGCGGCGAGGGTCGAATCGTCGTACGGCACGCCGCCGGCCGCCTCGTAGAGATAGAAGGCGATGACCGGCAGCTCCGCGCTCAGGGCCGCGTGCCAGCCGACGGGATCGGCGGCGCGCGGAAACGCAAGCAACGCGTCCGCACCGCCCGCCCGAGCCGCCCGCGCCGCCTCGAGGGTGGCGGCTCCCGCGACGAGCACCCGATCGGGGAGCGCGGCTCGCCAGGTGTCGAGCACGAGTCGCCGCTGGTCGACATCGAGATGCGGCCCCCGTCCCGTGTGCGCCCACACCGCGACGCCCGCGATCCCCTGCCCGGCCATCCAGCGAGCGTAGTCGCGCTGGGCCTCGGCAGCGATCGTGGCGCCGCGGAACGGGACGGGAACGGCCGGGATCAGGCCGCCGTCGAGGCGAGCGACCAGGGTCACCGAATCAATCCGCGGCGAGGTCACGCAGGTTGCCCGACTCAATCCGCGCGCGCGCCTCAGCCGGCACGTCGAGCAGATCGAGCTTGGCGACGGTGTTTTCCGGCAGCCGCAGCGGCTGCCCCGTGCCGAAGACAAATCGCTCCGGACCGACCGTCGCCAGCAGCGCCGCGAGGTGCTCTTCGGGAGGCCCCCAGACCCAGCTGATGTCCCACCAGATGCGCCGGGCCTCGTCAGGGGTCGAGCCGAAGTGCACCTCCTCGACGAATGCGCGGTCGGCATGGGTGACGACGAGGCGCAGGTCCGCGTCGCTGCGGATCAAGGCCCGGACCGCCGCCGCCGGCAGCTCCCCAGCGACGTCGTTCGGGTGCCGTTGCCGGGCATCCTCCAGTCGCACCGCCATGAGGAGCGGCACTCGCGCCGCTCCAGACGCCGCCGCGAGTATGCGGAGCTCCGGTCCCGAGGGATGCAGCCCGAAGTACAGCGGATCGCAACGCAGCGCCGGGGCCCCCTGGGCAACCGCCTCGTTCAACGCGTCCTGCCAGTGTGAGAGGCCCGGATGCACGACCGGCACGGGTCGCAGCCGTGCGTGGGCCCGGCACGTCTCATACAACCAAGCGTTCCCTTCCACCGGATCGCGCCAGAAGAGCCCGGGCAAGTGGGTCACCCAGGCCACGTCGATTTCCACCCGGTCCATCGCGGCCAGCAGCGACGCAGGGGCGGTCCCCGGCACGCGGCTCCACGGATAGGCGCCGAGGAAGGCGTTGACGTCGATGCGCATCAATCGCCCGGGAAGCTGTCAGGGGGGAAGATGTGCGCGGCGTTCTTCCACGCGACGAGGTCCAGGTCGGCGGAGGGGAGCAGGTGCTCGAGATGGCGCAACTTTGCCCAGCCCGTTTCCATGGTGATGTCGCTGCCCCACACGAGGCGATCGGCGCCCGCGACGGACAGGCACGCTTCGAGCATACCGCCGTCGACGCCACTGCCGGACAGGTCGAGGTACACGTTGCGATGGGGGCGCACGACGGCCAGCGTGTGACGCCAATCGCCGCCCCCCCCGATGTGGGCCAGGATGAAATTCACCTCCTGGTGCCGCTTGGCGAGCTGGCACAGCTCCGCGCCATCGGCGGCTTCCTGGCCCGGCCAATCGCGTCTCCGGCCCTGCCAGATGTGGTGCAGGATCGGGAGGCCCAGCTCCCGGGCGCGCTGGCAGATCGGATCGAGCAACGGATCGGTGGCGCGCCGGCTGGCCGCGAGCTTGACCCCGATCATCCCGGCAGAGCGGCAGCGCGTGATTTCCGCGAGCGCATGATCGGTGTAGTTCGGATTGACACACGCGTAGCCCCGGATGCGGGCCGGATGGTCGCGCACGAGGGCGAGCGAGAAGTCGTTGCCGTACACCACGTCGGCCGGCGACGGAAAGTAGGTGGGTGAGTGCCGGCCGAACGTGCCGAGCGTGGAAGTCACGTGAATGCTGATGCCGATCCGCTCGCCGGCGCGCAGCCGGCTGGCGTTGTAGTCACGCCAATCGGCACGAAGGCTCTGCTCCGGAAAGAAGTGGGCGTGGACGTCGATCAGCATGAGGGAATTTGAGGCGGCCCGGGCGGCGACGCTACGCCGACCTCAGCACCTCGTCCAGGATCCCGAGGCCCGTCTCGATTTCCGCCGTACCGTGCGCCAGCGACACGAAATTGTAGGCCGACCGCTTGAACAACAGCCCCCGCCGAGCGCAGGCCGCCGCTACCGAGCGGGAGACCTCCTCGCTCGCGAAGTGCAGGAAGCACATCTCCGCCACGCCCCCGACGCCGGTGAGGACGTGCCGGTGCTCGTGCTGGAGGCGATGCAGCCCATGGAGGAAATCGGTCCCGACGCGGTGCAGGTGCGCGCAGACCTGTTCGGCCTCGAACACCTCCAGGGTCGCCAGCGCGGCGGCGAGGGCGACCGACTCGGTGGCGAGCGTGGAGGAGATCCACGTCCGATTCACGCCCGCCATGACGTCCGCCCGGCCACCCACGGCGGCCAACGGAAAGCCGTTGGCGAGCGCCTTTCCGATCACCATCAAGTCCGGGACGACCCCATAGCGCTCGGTGGCCCCGCCAACCGCAAGCCGGAACGCCGTCTTGATCTCGTCGAAAACGAGCACCGCGCCCGCTTCCTGAGTCTCGGCGCGCAATGTCTCGAGCCATTCGCGGGTCGGCTCCGAAACGACCACGGGCTCGACGACCACCGCCGCGAGCCGGTCGCGGCGAAAGCGGATCATCTCCCGCGCCCGTTCCGGATCGTTGAAGGGCAGCTCCGCGAATACCGCACGCGTCGCCTGTGGAACGCCCTCGACCCGCCCCTGGCACCAGTCGAGCCACCCGTGATAGCCGCAGCCCAGGACCTCTTCGCGCCCGGTGGCGACGCGGGCGATCCGGACCGCCGCGGCGACCGCCTCCGCACCGGTCTTGAGGAACCGGATCCGCTCCATCCAGGGAAGCCGTCGCGCCAGCGCCTCGGCGAGGGCCTCCTCCTGAACGGGGGGCAATGGACCGACCACGCCGGCCGCGAGGGCGTCGCTCGCGGCGCGGTTCACCACGGGGTGCCCATAGCCCAGGGCCACGGCCCCCAACGCCATCACGTAATCGAGATACTCGCGCCCTTCCACATCCCACACGCGCGCTCCCGCCGCGCGCACCATGCGGGTAGGCAGGGCGGGATCGTCGCCCGTGCCGAACAGCGCGTCGGGGCGCTTACTGCCGGTCGACGTGAATCCCGGAACGCGCCAGTCGCTCACGGTATTTCACCACCTCGATGGCCATCGCACGCAGCAACTTTGCCTCACGCTGGTCGAGCGGGACGCGGTGCACGATCTCGCGCACCGTTCGCATGATATGCTCGCGATCGCGGATCTTGAAGAATTCAATCGCCTCGAGCGCCCGCTCGGTGTCGTCGAACAGCCGCTCGATCTCCGCCACGGTGGCCGCGTCCGCGGGACGGCGCGGCTCCTTGAAGGGGCGTTCCTCCTCCCCGCGCGCGAGCGCCAGCTCGTACAACATCACGACGACGGCGTGCCCCAGGTTGAGCGAGGCGTAGGCGGGAGTCGAGGGGATCGTCACGATGCGGTGACAGCGGTCCAGCGCCTCGTTCGCGAGCCCCTTGTCTTCCCGGCCGAACAGCAGCGCCACGAGGCCGGTACGGGCGGCGGCCAGGATTTCCTCAGCGGCGGCACGCGGCCGCTGCAGGTTGCGCTTGGCCGAGCGGCCGCGAGCGGTGAACCCCACCACATGCACGCAGTCGGCGAGGGCGCCGGCGAGGTCCTCAAACAGAGCAACCCGCGAGACGACGTCGTGCGTCTGGTGCGCGATCCCTTCGACTCGGTGCCCGTCGTACTCGCGCGGGTTCACGAGACGGAGGTCCGTGATACCGAAGTTCTTCATCGCCCGCACCACATGCGCGATGTTGACCAGGTCCTGGGGCTCGTGGAGCACGACGGCGATCATCCCACCAGCTCCAGCACGCCGAACCGTGCCGGGTCTTGCCGGTCGCCGCGCAACCAGACCCAGCCGTTGCCGCCGCTCCAGACGAGCTGCCCCGCCCGCCGCTCGCGACCCGGCAGCTGCTCGTTCACGATGAGGTCGAACGCCACCCGGCCGCCGACATGGGTGAGCAATCCCTCGGGCCACGCGAGCGCGAGCGTCACGCAGTACCCCGTCTCGGTTCTCCGCCAGACGCCCCGGACGGTCTCCGGATCGCCGGCGGTGTCCGTGACCCGCCGGACTCGGAGCGCCGTGCTGCGGTCGTCGGGCACGACCAGAAACCCCGTGGCCGGCGACTCGGCAGCGGTATCCGCGAGATACACCTGGATTCCGTCGGAGTGGATGTCGTCCGGCTCGTTGTCCAGCCTCAGCGGCGGGGCACCGGGGGAGCGAAGTACCAGCTCCGGCTTCGTCACCTCCACCGCCAGGTAGAGTGCCGCATCGTCCCAGTTCGCGTGGCATACCGCGGCGAAATCTTCGCGCCCCCCGTACGGCTCCTCGCTCCGGCGGTACTGATCCTCCAGGTCGAGCCGCAGCGGCTCGGTCGTGTCGAAGCCGTCGGTGGAGCCATCGAGC
>JBGPIW010000192.1:0-5251 GCA_041485045.1 Gemmatimonadota bacterium
CTCGATGGCCCGGATGTGGTTCGCGTTTGCGCGCGACGGCGGCATGCCGGGGTACAGCCTGATCAAGCGCGTCAGCCCGAAGTACCGCACCCCCGTGTATTCGATCGTCATTACCAGCATCCTGGCGGTGCTGCTCTGTCTCTACGCCGCCGCGTACTTCGTCGTGACCTCGATCAGCACCATCACTCTCTACCTGGCGTACATGTTCCCCGTCTACCTGAATTGGCGGAACAAGCGGCGCGGCAAGGGGGAGTTTGCCACGCGGGAGACGGCGCCGTGGAGCCTGGGCCGCTGGGGACCGCTCATCAACGTGATCTGCATCGTGTGGTGCGTGTTCCTTGCGGTGATTTTCAGCCTGCCGCCCAACGAGCTGGTGCTGTGGACCATGGTGGCGCTCGGCGTGGGGATGTTCCTCTACTGGCAGCTCGACGCCAAGCGTCGCTTCCAGGGCCCGAGCAAAGCGGACGAGGCAGCCCTGCGGGCGCTCGAGCAGCAGGTCGGTCAAACCGCCACCGCCGGCTAGCCCGCGGTGCGCAATCTGTTGATCGCGGATCGGCGCCCGGCGGGCGTGGGCGCCATCCGCGTCATCGAGCCCGCCACCGGCGAGCCGTTCGACGAGGTGGCCGCGGCGGGCCCGGAACAGCTCGCCGCCGCGGTTGCGGCGGCGCAGCGGGCCTTTCCCGACTGGGCAGGGCGGACGGCGTTTCACCGCGCCGAAATCCTGTTCGCGTTTGCCGACCGGGTCCGCGCCCACGCCGAGGAGCTGGCGGTCCTCGAGGCGCGCAACGTGGGCAAGCCGATCGGCGACGCCCGTTGGGAAGCGAACCACGTCGCCGATACGCTGCGCTACTACGCCGGGGCCGCGGACAAACACTTTGGCGAGACGATCCCCGTGAAGAAAGGGGGGCTCGACATTACGCTGCGGGTGCCGCTGGGCGTCGTGGGACTCATCGTGCCGTGGAATTTTCCGATGGTGATCGCCACCTGGAAGGTGGCGCCCGCGCTGGCCTGCGGAAACACCGTCGTCCTGAAACCGGCGAGCCTCACGCCACTCTCGGCGTTGCGCCTGGGCGAGCTGGCCCTCGAGGCGGGGGTGCCGCCCGGGGTGCTCAACGTCGTGCCGGGTCCGGGCGCCGCGATCGGCGCGGCGCTGGCGTCACACCCCGACGTCGCCAAGATTGGCTTCACCGGCGAGACCGCCACCGGCCGCGCCATCATGGCCGCGGCGGCGCAGACCATCAAACGCATCGGGCTCGAGCTCGGCGGGAAATCGCCCTGCATTGTGTTCGGTGACGCGGATATACCACAGGCCGCGACCGAGGCGGCGGGCTCCGTCTTCGCCAACGCCGGCCAGGACTGCTGCGCCCGCTCCCGCACGATCGTCCAACGCTCCGTGTACCCGCAGTTCGTCGAGGCGATGCGCGCCGCGGCCCAGCAAACCGTCGTCGGCGATCCGCTCGACGAGAAGACACAGATGGGGCCGGTCATCTCGACGCACCAGCGCGAGGTGACGGAGTCGTACGTCGCGCTCGGGAAGAAAGAAGGCGCCCGCCTGGTGTGCGGCGGCGAGCGCATCGCCGGGCCGGGGTACTTCCTGCGGCCCGCTATTTTCGCGGACGCAAAGCCGGGGATGAAGATCGTGGATGAAGAGATCTTCGGTCCCGTCGCGAGCGTCATCCCGTTCGATACGGAAGCAGAGGCCGTCGCGATCGCAAACGATTCGATGTACGGGCTCTCGGGGTCGCTCTTCACCACCGACCTGAAGCGCGGGCTGCGGGTGGCGCGGGCCGTGCAGACGGGCGTGATGTCGGTCAATTCGTCTTCCAGCGTGCACCTGCAGGCGCCGTTCGGCGGCTTCAAACAGTCCGGCCTGGGGCGCGAGCTCGGTATGCACGCGCTCGACCACTATTCGGAGATCAAGAACATTTACTTCGAGACAGCGCCATGAAAGGCATTACGCTGAACGAGCTGCGGCGCATGGTGGAGCAGGGCGCCGTCGATACCGTCCTCGCCGTCTTCCCCGACCAGCAGGGACGGCTCACCGGCAAGCGCTACACCGGTCGCACGTACGTCACCCAGGCCCATGAGGGATGGGAAGGGTGCGACTACCTACTCGGCTGCGATATCGAGAATGAGCCCCTCCCCGGCTACGCGCTGTTCTCCTGGGACTTGGGCTACGGCGACTTCATGATCCGGCCCGATCACCGGACGTTGGTCCAGGTCCCATGGCTCGACAAGACGGCGCTGGTGCTGGGCGACGTCGAAGGGAAGGACAAGAAACCGCTGCCGGTGGCGCCGCGGCAGGTGCTGCAAGCCCAGGTCCAGCGGGCCGCCGATCTCGGATTGACGCTGCGCGTCGCCTCCGAGCTCGAGTTCTACATTTTCAACGACACCTACGAAGGGGCGTTCGACAAGGGCTATCGCGGGCTCGACACGATCGGGCGCTACATCGAGGACTACCACATCCTCCAGAGCACCAAAGAAGAGCCGATCATGCAGGCGCTACGGCGCCACATGGACACCCTCGGCCTCGAGGTGGAGAACTCGAAAGGCGAGTGGGGGCCCGGGCAGGAGGAGCTCAACCTGTCGCACCAGGAGCCCGTGCTCATGGCCGACCACCACGTAATTTTCAAGCACGGGATCAAGGAAGTCGCCGCCCTGATGGGGAAGTCGATCAGCTTCATGGCGAAATGGAACACGAGCCTCGCCGGGAGCTCGTTTCACCTCCACAGCTCTCTCTGGGACGCCAAGACCGGCGAGCCGGTGGGATACGACAAGGCCGGCCCGGCGCACATGTCGCCGCGGCTGCAGCAGTGGGTGGCCGGGCAGCTCGCGTGCGGCCGCGACTTCAGCGTGTTCTACGCCCCCTACGTCAACAGCTACCGCCGCTATATGGCTGGCACCTTCGCCCCCACGCGACTGGTGGCCGGCGTGGACAATCGGACCTGCGGGTTGCGACTCGTCGGTCATTCACCCAAAGCGATCCGCGTCGAGAACCGCTGCCCGGGCGCCGACGCCAACCCGTATCTCGCCTTCGCCGCCACCATCGCGGCGGGGATCTACGGGATCACCCACAACCTCAACTTCGAGGGCCTCTACACGGGCGATGCGTATCGCGACCCCAAGGTGCGGGAGGTCCCCAAGTCGCTGTACGAGGCCGTGACCTTGCTCGAGCAGTCGAAGGCCGCCCGCGAGGCGTTCGGCGATGTCGTGGTGGACCACTATGTGAACACGGCCCGCCAGGAGCAGGCGGTGTACGATCGGCGGGTGTCGGATGTGGATTTGCTGAGAAACTTCGAGAGAGCGTGATAACAAGAGGCGCTATCAGCTATCGGCTATCGGCTATCAGCCGAGCCGATAGCCGATGACCGATAGCGTTTTTCGGATTGGAGCTGTCATGGGTCGCTTGGATGGCAAGGTAGCAGTCATCACCGGCTCGGGCGCTGGGCTCGGCGCCGAGGCAGCCCGGCTGTTCGCCCAGGAAGGCGCCGCCGTCGTCGTCAACGACGTGAGCGCCGAGGCGGGCGAGAAAGTGGCGGCCGAGATCCGGGGGGCCGGGGGGAAGGCGCAATTCATTCCCGGTGACGTGCGCAGCACGGAGCAGGTGGAGCGGCTCTACGCGGAGGCCAAACGCGCCTTCGGCAAGGTCAATGTTTTATACAACAATGCGGGGGTGTCGCCCGGAGAGGATGACGGCGTCGTCAATACGACCGACGCGACGTGGGATCTCGTTCTGGACATCAATGTGAAAGGGGTCGCCCGCTGTTGCCGGGCGGGGATTCCGTATCTGCGCGAAGCAGGCGGCGGCTCGATCATCAACGTCGCGAGCTTCGTCGCCACGCTGGGCGCCGCCACGCCGCAGATCGCCTACACCGCCTCCAAGGGCGCCGTGCTCTCCATGACTCGGGAGATCGCGATCATCCATGCGCGCGAGAACATCCGGGCCAACGCGCTGTCGCCCGGACCCGTCCGCACCGCGCTGCTCGAGAAGTTCCTCTCGACCGAAGAGAAACGGCAGCGCCGCCTGGTGCATATCCCCATGGGCCGGTTCGGCGAGGCCCGGGAGATCGCGCAGGCGGCGCTGTTTCTCGCGTCCGATGAATCGTCGTTCGTGACCGGCGCCGACTTCCGGGTGGACGGAGGCATCACCGCCGCCTACGTCACACCCGAAGGACCCGCGCTAGGCCGCTAGCACCCGCAGCCGGCCCTTGGCCGGCCGTTCCACCGGCATCTGTCGTACCTGCCATGGCATCCCCGCCGCCGGCAGCCGGTCGAGGAACGGATCGGGGTCGAATTGCTCCGGCGACATGACGCCGGCGCCCCGCCATTCGCCTTCCGCGATCAGCTCCGCCGCCACCACCGGCGGGATCCCCGTCTGGTACGCCGTGGCCTGCACGCCCAGCTCGGCGAACGCTTCCTCGTGATCGGCGATCGAGTAGACGTAAAACGCTTTCAATTCGTCGTTCTGGTATCCCCTGCCCAGCGTGCCGACGCAGCTCCGGCCGTGCAGCTTCCCGGCCAGATCGACCGGCTTGGGCAACAGGGCGACCACGAGATTGCGTGGCACGATCGCCATCCCGTCCACCTGGATCGGCTTCTTGCGCGACAGCCCGAGCTGGTGCAGCACCCGCAGCGTGGCGATCGCGTCCTCTCCCAGCGTGAACTTGAAATCGGCGTTCCGCACGCCCCCAAAGAAGCGCGGCAGGGTCGTCGTCTCCTCGTGATCCACGTTGAAGCAGGTCAGCTTTCCGATCTCCGGGAAATCGAACCGCTCGGCTCCCGACAACGGCTCGGCGAACGTGAACTGGCCATCGCGGTACACTGTGGCCGGACACAGGCACTCGTCGATGAACACCCAGGGGCTGAACGACGCCACCATGCCGCCGGGGCCTTCGTACACCGAGTCATCACCATCGCGGACGTGGAAGGCCGTCACCGCTTCGAGCAGGTGCTTCGCGACGTGCGCGGCGTAAATGTTCGACGTTCCGGGATCCGCCCCCATCCCGAGCAGCGCGAGGCGGCCACGGTCGCGAAACGCCGCGTCCAGGGCGAATTGATCGTCGAGCTTCGGGATGCCGTCCGCTTCGGTGCCGCCACTGGCGAGATCGATGTAATCGGCGCCGGCCTCGAGGCACGCGCGCATCACGATCAAGTTGGTGACGGGGAGGGCCGCGTTCAGCACCAGGGTCGTTCCGGTGTCCCGGATCGCCTGGACGACCAGATCTTCGCGGGCGGCATCGAGCGTGATGCC
>JBGPIW010000193.1:0-5241 GCA_041485045.1 Gemmatimonadota bacterium
CGCAAATCCCCGAGCTGGCGATCTGAAAAACCCATCCGCTTCATGCGCCAGAGAACATCCTTGGTCACCAAGGGAAGCTCGGAGAAAGTGCGCTCCGCCTCCAGCAGCTCGACCATTTGCGAGAGAAACCAGGGATCTATGCCCGTAAGTTCATTGATTTCGTCGATGTCGAGTCCGGCCTCGAAAGCGCGCTTCACCTGGAAGATGCGCTCGGGAGTCGGTTGTCTGAGCGCGCCGCGGAGAGTCTCGATGTTATCATCCTCGAGACGGTCGTCGGCGAGCGTCGATGCGGTCGTCCACCCGGGTCGGCCGATCTCGAGGGCGCGCAGCGCCTTTTGAAACGCCTCCTTGAAGGTGCGGCCGATCGCCATCGACTCGCCCACGGATTTCATCTGCGTCGTGAGCCGCGGATTCGCCGCGCGGAACTTCTCGAATGCGAAGCGGGGGCATTTCACGACCACGTAGTCGAGAACCGGCTCGAACGACGCCGGCGTCGTCCCGGTGATGTCGTTCGGGATTTCGTCGAGGCGATAACCGACGGCGAGCTTGGCTCCGATGCGCGCGATCGGAAATCCGGTCGCCTTGGACGCCAGCGCCGAGGAGCGTGATACGCGCGGGTTCATCTCGATCACGAGCATCTCGCCGTCCGCCGGATTGACGGCGAACTGGATATTGCAGCCGCCGGCGGCGACGCCGATCTCCCGGATGATGGCGATGGCGGCGTCGCGCATCCGCTGGTACTCGCGGTCGGTGAGCGTCATGGCGGGTGCCACCGTGATCGAGTCGCCCGTATGCACGCCCATCGGGTCGAGGTTCTCGATCGAGCAGACAATCACCACGTTGTCACGTCCGTCGCGCATCACTTCCAGCTCGAACTCTTTCCACCCGAGCACGGAGCGCTCGATCAGCGTCGAGTGCACCGGGGACAGGTCGAGCGCCCGGTCCACCATTTCCTCGAACTCCGCCCGGTTGTACGCCACCCCGCCCCCGGTACCGCCCAACGTGAACGACGGCCGGATGATCGCGGGATACCCGGTCACCGCGACCGCTTCGAGCGCGTCCGGCAGGGATGCCACCGTGCGCCCACGCGGGGCGTCGAGCCCGATGCGCCGCAGCGCCGCGGCGAACTCCGCCCGGTCTTCGGCCATCGCAATGGCCTTCGCGGAGGCACCGATCAGCTCGACGCCGAACTCCGCCAGCGTCCCGTCCTGCGCCAGCGCCATCGCGACGTTCAAGGCTGTCTGGCCCCCCATCGTGGGGAGCAGCGCATCGGGGCGCTCGCGCTCGATCACGAGCCGCACCCACTCCGGCGTCACCGGCTCGATGTAGGTCCGGTCGGCGATCTCCGGGTCGGTCATGATCGTGGCGGGGTTCGAGTTCACCAGGATGACCTCGTACCCTTCTTCCTTCAGCGCCTTCACCGCCTGGGTGCCGGAATAGTCGAACTCGGCCCCCTGGCCGATCACGATCGGGCCGGACCCGAGCAGCAGGATGCGTCGCAGGTCAGTCCGCTTGGGCATCGAGCACGTCCTGGAGCGTTTCGTCGAGGCTACGGCGCGGGGCCCACCCGGTCGCGGCGCGCAGCTTCGCGCCGTCGCCCACGAGGTGCGGCACCGCGTCGGGGCGGACATCGGCGGCATCCACTTCGAAGATCGGCTGCCACCCCGCCAGGGCGCACAGCCGGACCACCAGGTCCTTGAGCACCACCGCCTCGCCCGAGCAGACGTTGTACACCTCGCCCGGGACGCCGGCGGCCAGCAGGCGCACGTAGGCGTCCACCACGTCCGACACGTGCAGGATGTCGCGGACCCCGTCCAGCAGGCCGGTGGCGATCGCGGGTGCGCGGGCGCGACGCGCGGTGGCGATGCGCCGGGCGTAGCGCGGTACCAACGCCCGCTCGCTCTGCCCGTGACCGGTGTGCGGGGAGGGACGGACGATCACCACCCGCAGTCCCGCCCGGCGCCATTCCCCGAGTGCCGCCACTTCGGCGCCGACTTTGCTCGCCGCATACGCGGAGACCGGCGCCACCGGGTCGGTCTCGCGCCGCGGCACCGCTGTGCCGGGGCCGTACACTTCGATGCTGGAGACGACGAGCACGGCGGGGTCCGCGTCCCCCGCTCGTTTGGCGTCGGCCAGCACCCGCATGAGCCGCGCGGTGCCGCCCGCATTCTCATTCCAGGCGCGCCCCGGATCCCGCTCGGCGACAGTGATCCAGCTGACGGCCGCGAGATGGGCCACCACATCCCAGTCGCCCTCCACGGCACGCCGCACCGAGTCGTTGTCGGCGAGCTCGAGCGGCACCCAGGTGATCCGGTCCCTAAGCGCGGCGTCGAAGCGCCGCGCCCGATGATCCTCCTCGAGCCGGAAGGTTCCCGTGACCGTGTGTCCGTCGGCCACGAAGCGCCGCACCAGCCACGACCCGACGAACCCGTCGGCCCCGGTGACGAGCACCTTCACGCGAGCCGCTCCACATCGGCATCAACCATCATGCGCACCAGGTCGGCGAATCCCACCGTGGGGCGCCACGCCAGCTGGCGCTGCGCCTTCGCGGGATCGGCGCGCAGCACGTCCACCTCGGCGGGCCGCACCAGCGTGCGGTCCACTACGACGTGCTTCTTCCAGTCCAGGCCCACATGCGCGAAGGCGATAGCGACCAGCTCGCGCACGCTATGCGTCTCGCCCGTGCCGATGACATAGTCGTCCGGCGCCGGCGGCTGCAGCATGCGCCACATGGCGTCGACGTAGTCGCCGGCAAAGCCCCAGTCGCGACTCGCCTCCAGATTGCCGAGGCGCAGCTCGCGGTCCAGCCCCTTCGCGATGCGCGCGACGCCATGACTCACCTTCCGGGTCACAAACTCGAGCCCCCGCCGGGGCGATTCGTGATTGAACAGAATCCCGCTCACGGCGTACAGCCCGTAGGACTCGCGATAGTTCACGGTGATCCAGTGACCGTAGACCTTGGCGACGCCGTAGGGGGAGCGCGGATAGAACGGCGTACTCTCACGCTGCGGCGTCTCTATCGCCTTGCCGAACATCTCCGACGAGCTCGCTTGATAAAAACGCGCTTCGGGATGCGCCAGCCGCACGGCCTCGAGCAGCCGGGTCACGCCGAGCGCCGTGAATTCGCCGGTGAGCACGGGTTGGGTCCACGACGTCGGCACGAAGCTCTGCGCCGCGAGGTTGTAGATCTCGTGCGGTTTCGCGTCGCGCACGACCGCGGTCAGCGAGTGCTGATCGAGGAGGTCCGCCGGGACGATGTGGAGCCGGTTGAGCAGGTGTCCGATGCGCTCGTACGAATCGTGTGAGGTGCGACGGACCATGCCGACGACCTCGTAGCCCTTCTCCAGCAGCACTTCAGCGAGGTAGGAGCCGTCCTGGCCCGTGATGCCGGTGATGAGTGCGCGCCGACGGGGTTGCTCCGCCTGCACCGTTCGCTTAGGTTTCCCGCGCTTTTCCCCCCCGCGGACGCGGCCGGGGGAGCGTGACGGAGGCCTCATTGACCGGACGACCTTATGGCTCGGGTGTGTGAAATCTGCGGCAAGGGCCCGGCGACGGGCCACAATGTGAGCCACGCCAACAACAAGACGAACCGGCGCTGGTATCCTAACCTGCAGCGCGTGCGCGCGGTGGTGGACGGCCACACGCGGCGCGTCCGCGTGTGTACGCGGTGCATCAAGTCCAACCGGGTGACCAAGGCTGCTTGAAAGAAGGGGGACCCATCGGGCCCCCCTTCGCGTTCGACCTGACGCCCCGCCGCTCGCTCACTCACTCAGCAATTCGATCCGCGCCACGTCCGCCCCATCACCGGACCGGTGGCCGAGCTTGATGATCCGCGTGTAACCGCCGGGGCGCGCGGCGAACCGCTTCCCCAGCTCGGCGAACAGCCGGTGGGTCACCTCGCGATCCTTGATCCGGCGCTCGACCAGACGGCGCGCGTGCAGGTCCCCGCGTCGGGCCAGCGTGATGAGACGCTCGGCATAGGGTCGCAGCTCCTTCGCCTTCGCTTCGGTCGTCTCGATGCGGTCGTGCCGGAACAGGCTGGCCGCCAGGTTCGCGAGCAGCGCCTTGCGGTGGCTCGCGGTCCGAGACAATTGCCGGTGCTTGGCGCGATGCCGCAACTACTCCTCCCCGCCGTCGGTGGCGCGCGCCATCGGGATCATCCCGGGATCGATCACCCGCACCGCTCCCTCGACCTCCTCGTAGCGCATGCCGAAGTTGAGACCTTCGCGGCGCAGCAGATCGGCGATCTCGCCCAGCGCTTTCTCCCCGACGTTCTTGACCTTCAGCAGGTCGCCCTCGCTGTACTGCACGAGGTCCCCCAGCGTCCGGATGTTGGAGTTCTTGAGCGAATTCACCGACCGGACCGAGAGACCGAGATCGTCGATCGAGCGCGCCAGCGATGCCCCGAGCCCGTCGCCCGTGGCGCCGCTCCCGCCCGGTACATCCGCCGCCACCATCGGGACTTTCCCGAAGTCGACGAAGAACCGGAAGTGCTCCTGCGCCAGGGCAGCGGCGTAGGCCACGGCGTCCTCGGGCGAAATCGTGCCGTTCGTTTCCACTGACAGGGTGAGCCGGTCGTAGTCCGTCCGCTGGCCGACGCGGGTTTCGGCGACGGTGAAGTTCGCGCGGCGCACCGGATTGTAGATCGAATCGATGCGCACGACGTCGACCGGCAGCGTCCGGTCGACCGGATGCTGCTCGGCTTCGACGTATCCGCGGCCCTTGTTCACATACAGCTCGCCGCCGACCTCGCGGTCGTCCTGCAGCGTGAACAGCAGCTGGTCGCGATTGACCACGCTCACCGCCGCGTGCGCCTCAATGTCCCGGGCGTACACCGGTCCCGCCTTCTCGTGGCGGATGTGGAGCACGGCTTCATCCACATCGGCATCCAGGACCAGCGTCAGCTGCTTCAGGCGCTGGATGATCTGGTGCACGTCTTCCACGACGCCGGGAATGGTCTGATGCTCATGCACGACGCCGTCGAGCCGGAACGCCCAGACGGCGGCGCCGCGGAGCGAGGAGAGGAGCATGCGGCGGAGCGAGTTGCCGAGCGTATAGCCGTAGCCGCGCTCCAGCGGCTGCAGCCGGAACTCGGCGGCATTCGGGTTGTCTTCGCGCTTGGTCATTTCGACCAGGTGCGGCCGGACAAGCCCCGACAAATCGAGAGTCGTCATCACTTGGAATAAAGCTCGACGATTAACTGTTCCTGCGCGGCGATCGGAATGGTCTCGCGCGTGGGCC
>JBGPIW010000194.1:0-5236 GCA_041485045.1 Gemmatimonadota bacterium
ACCTTGCATCGCCATTCCGCACTCCGCACTCCGCATTCGCCGTTCTGCTCGTCTTCGCTCCGCCCCTCGCCGGGCAAACCGCCGCTCCCTATGTGCCGCTGTCTTATTGGGGCACCAAGTACGTCGAGCATTTCATCGCCGCGGGGAAGATGGTGGACCCCACTCCGCTCACGCGGCCCTTCCGCAGCGACGATCTGATCCGCGCGCTGGAAGCGATTGACTCGACGAGAATAAGGCGTGGTGAGTGGTACGTGGTTCGTGGGATACTCCACGACCTACGGCGGCACGAGGAGGGTCCGTGGGCACGGGTGGACGCGGACCTCGGCGTGGCGGCGGCGACGACCAGCCTGCGCGACCCGTTGGAGCTGAACCGTGGCACGCCGCCCCGGGCGGACACGGTCGCCCGCGGCTTCGTCTCGGGCGGGCTGGCGCTCACCCTCGGGCTGGGGCCGGTGGTAGCGGTGACGCATCCGCTGTTCGACACGCGGCTCAAGACCGACCCCGACTGGTTCGGCAAGAAAGACCGCGTGATCGCGGGGCGCATGGCGGAGTCGTACCTGGCGGCGCAGTGGAGCTTCGGCGAGCTGTTCTTCGGGCGGATGGATCGCAACTGGGGGCCGAGTGTGACGCAGGGGCTGTTGCTGTCGGACGACCCGTATGGGCTCGATCATCTGGGCGTGCGGGTGGGCACGAGCGCGCTGCAGCTCCAGGCGCTGGTCACCCAGCTCGACAGCCGCGCCGATTCGACCGGGGCGATCGAGCGGCGCTTCATGGTGCAGCACCGGCTGTGGGTGCGGCCGCCCGGCCGCTGGACCGTGGCGCTGTGGGAGGGATTGGTGTGGTCCGGCGCCGACCGTGGGTTGGAGCCCTGGTATGCGAACATCTTGAACCTCGGCATCCTGGAGCAGCTCAACACCGGCACCAACGTCAACAGCCTGCTCGGCGTGGACCTCGAGCGCCGCGGCAACACCACGCTGTACGCGCAGGCGATGCTGGACGACATCCAGGTGGACCGGAAGACCGTTACGGACAAGAAGCCCGCGAGCTGGGCGCTCACCGTCGGCGCGAAGGGGGGCCTCGCGGGCGCGGCGTGGACGCTGTTCTACACGCAGGTCGCGAACCTCACCTATCGCAACGAAGACAATTTCCAGGTCCCGCTGTATCACGGTCTCGGCACCGGGCGCAATTTCGCCGACTACGATCAGGCGACGCTGCGCGTCAGCGCGATCGGTCCGGGCGGCGTGCTCGTCGCGCCGGAGGTGACGTGGCTGCGCCAGGGCGAGGGTGATCCGCGCTTGGCGCACCCCGCTCCGGCGGCGTACGCCTCCACGGCGTCGCTGTTTCAGGGTGTGGTCGAGCGCACGCTGCGTCTCGCGCTTGGGGTCGACTGGAGCGGCGGGCCGATCACGGTGTCGGGCGACGGGGGCTTTCATCTGGTGAGCAACGATGCGCACGTGATTGGGCGCAACGCGACGCGGTTCGTGGGATCGGTGAAGGTGAGCTGGCGGTGGCGGAGGGAGAGTCTGCTTCCCTAAAGGGTGCGTGGTACGTGAAGAAACTGCGTGGTATGTGGTACGTGGTTCGTGGTGCTCCCGCGTTTTCCTGCTCCCCACGCATCACGCAAAGCCTGCTCCTCGCGCTCGTGCTCGGTGGGCTCGCGGGCCGCGCAGCGCCGGCGCAGGGAGTGACGGGTGCCCGGCAGCTCGTGATTGCGATCAACGGTCAACCCGTTGGCAACTATCTCAGCATGGCCCTGCCCGACACGATGTTCGTGACGGTGCAGCCGCGCGACTCGCTGGGGAACCCGGTGGCGGTCTCGGGCTTCGCGGTCCAGGTCTGGGACCAGAGCGTGTTCCTGCCGGCGGGAACGATCGTGGAGCGGACGCGGGCGGTCGCGCGCTTCGTGCCGCGCAAGCGGGGCCAGACGGTGATCCAGGTCCAGTGCTCGGGATTGCGACAATGGATTCGGGTGGAGCTGGGACCGTCGGTGCTGGCCGTCACGCCGCAGCGCACGGCCCCACCCACACCCCCAGCATCGCCCAAGGACGCCGACGAATACGCCACGCCGACGGCGGGTGGTCGGGTCAGCTACGCCGCCTACGAGCACACGTTTCACCAGCAGACGACCTTCGACGCCAAGAACGGGTTCATGGTCGAGGGATACCTGGGGCGCGACTTCGACAACGGAGTCGTGCTGGTGGGCGGCGTGGGGTTCGGGCTGCTGCACGCCGACAGCCTCACCGTTCCGGTGACCGCCCATCTGTGGGAGCTGTTGTTCCGCATGGACTACCGGTTCCTGGCCGGGCGGCAGGTGAGGCCCGTGGTGTCGGCCGGTGGGGGCGCGTATCGCATTCGCACGGGGGGTGAGGGGTCGGGCATCTGGAACACCAGTCTGTTCTGGATGCTCGGTGCGGGCGGGGACGTGGTCGTGAGCCGGAAGCTGATCGTCGAGGTCCGTGCCACCACGCAGCTGCTGGAAGAGATCAACAGCGGGCACCTGAACGGGCATGTGGGGAACCTGCTGCTGATCGGCGCCGGGGTGCGGTACCAGTTCTGAGCGGCGGCGGTGAAGCGGTCATCGGTCGTCGGTCATCGGTCGTCGGTCATCGGTCATCGGTCGTCGGTCATCGGTCATCGGTCGTCGGTCGTCGGTGGACCCCCATGGGCATTCCGCGGCTGGAAGCACTCAAAGTACGCCCTGCGGTCGCCGCGGCTCGGCGCCTTCGGCGCCAAGAACATCGTCGTCCCTCGCGTTCACCCGTCGAACGCAGGGTGGTGCGCTCCGGCGACCCCGGTCTATCGACTCACCAGATCCAGCATCGCGCGGGCGGCCGCGAGCTCATCAGGTTGAATCGCGTGCCCCAGCCCCGGGTAGACGCGTTGGGTTACGGTGGCCCCGAGGCGGGTGAACACGGTGGCGGTCTCATCCACCCGCCGTTTGGGGAGGTGCGGGTCGCTGTCCCCGCAGCCGAGGAACAGCGGCGTGCCGGCGAGGGAGCCGGGGTACTCGCGGGGCGTGCCCTCGGGCCCGAGCAGGGCGCCGGACAGGGCCACGAGCCCGCCGTAGCGCCGCGCGTTGCGAGCTGCGAATTCGAGGGCGACCGATGCGCCTTGCGAGAACCCCAGCAGCACCACCCGCTCGGGGTCCAGGTGCGCTGCCGCGATCTTCTCCAGCACCCGTTTGACGAGCGCGAGCGCGGATGACAGGTGGGGCCGATTGCGCTCCGGTTTCTCGAGCAGGCTGAAGGGATACCACAGCCGGCCGGCGGCTTCGGGGACGAGGAGGGCGAGCCCCGGAGCGGGGGCGCTCGGCAGCAGGTCGCGGGCGAGGGCGAGCATGTCCTGGGCCGAGCCGCCGCGGCCGTGCAGCAGCACGAGCGCGCCGGCGGCGTCGGCCAGGGGCGTGCCGGCCACCAGCACCGGTTGATCGCGGTGGGGGTCCCTAGCCATCGCCAGGCGCGGTGCGCGGTGTTCTCCAATGCCGGGTCACGGACGGGAGAATACCGCGCACCGCGTACCGGCGCACCCTGCTGCAGTGTTTCGATCCTCCCGGCACCTGGCATTCCACGAGGTCCTCACCCCCTGCGACCGCAGGAAGTCCTTTAGGGTCCCCCTTTCCCTTCAGGAGAGGGGGCACGACGGTCGGGCCCCGTAGCCGAGATTCCGCGTTAGCCGTCAAATACCACGCACCACGCATTATTTTTGCACCGAGGTCGGCCACCGGAGCCGTAGCTCGCCGGCGCTCCTTTAGGGGCCACCGCAGCCGTAGCCTGGCGGATCCAAGGGACACATCTAACGGCCATGAGCCGATGATCCGGCCCGCTCGATTCCGCGGCTCGGTGCCTTCGGCGGGGCGTCCTGCAGGACGCGTCGCGCAGCGCCGAGCGACGGGTTCACCCGTCGACGTAGCCGAGAGCCCGCCGGTAACCGTCGAATACCACGCACCACGCACCACGCACCACGTTGACACGGAGGTCGGGACCGGAGCCGTAGCTTCGCGACTCGCGGGGACCCATCTCATGGCCATGCCTGCGCTCGTGCCGCGCTACACCGCCGAGGAGATCCGGGGCTTCCCCGACGACCGGCTGCGCTACGAAGTCATCCGCGGCGAGCTGTTCGTGACGCCCGCCCCGGGGTTACGCCACCAGCACGCCGTGCTCGAGCTCGCCCTGCTGTTGCAGGACTACGTGGAGCGCCATCGCCTCGGCACCGTCGTCGTCGCCCCGTTCGAGGTGGAGCTGACCGAGGACAGCGCGGTCCAGCCGGATGTGCTGGTGATCCTCGCGGACCGGGCGAGCCGGCTGACGGAAAAGCGCCTGATGGGTCCGCCGTCGCTCGCCGTGGAGGTCATCTCCTACACGAGCAAGCGCACCGACCGGCTGCAGAAGCGTCGGCTGTACCAGGAGGAGGGTGTTGCCGAGTATTGGATCGTGGACCCCGAGGAGCGGCGGGTCGAGCGCTGGGGGCCCGCGGACGAAGCACCGCAGGTGCTCACCGAGCGACTCGTCTGGCGGCCAGCCGCCGCGGCGCCGGCACTGGAGATCGATCTGGTGGCGCTGTTCGCGAAGGTGTGGCGCTGAACCGGTGGTCGGTAGTCGGTTATCGGTGTTCGGTAACCCCCATCGGCGGGAATTCCCGCCACGTAGGCCTCTCACCGACAACCGACCACCGACAGCCGATCACTGCCCATGATCCCGCCGGCTCGTTTACCCGTCGAAGCGCGTCGCGCAGCGCTCAGCGACGGGGTCGAACCCGGTACCTGACACCATCGCATTTTCCCGATACCATCCACGGCGCTCTGGTAGCCAGTGGTCGGTGAATCGGTGGTCGGTAGTCGGTTTTCCGTAGTCGGTAAACGCCCCTCAGGGGTGGAATCCGAGCTAGTACGCCTTTTACCGACCACCGACCACTGACCACCGATCACGCGGTTTTGCTCTTACCGACCACCGATAACCGCCTACCGATCACCGTCTCTCTCTTGCATTCTCCCCCGTCGCATCGTATAAGTACTGCGCCAATCGATAGTTACTTCAGGTGCCGGGTGTGAGGTGCCGGGTGTCAGGGCCCTTCCACCCGATTGGAGTGTGGCTTCGAGCGCGGGTGCCAGCGGTCACAACCTGACACCCGACACCCGAAACCTGGCACCTGCAACGAGGGAGCCCGTGCGCATGACGTCACCCCGGTGTGCCGTAACGCTGCTGTGTGCCGCGGCTTTCGTGGTACCCCTCGCGGCGCA
>JBGPIW010000195.1:0-5233 GCA_041485045.1 Gemmatimonadota bacterium
AGCCGCGTCGCGGCGCAGCGTGATCGTCACGAAGGCGCGGAACCGGCTGCCGTTCTTGCGCACCCGGGTGAGCGCGCCCGACCACTTCCCGCTGCCCAGTGCCTCGTCGAGGAACTGCTGCGCCCGGCCGCTCTTCACGTCGTCCGGGTCATGCAGCAGGAACGCGCTCTTGCCCACGACATCCGCCGGCTCGTAGCCGTAGACCCGGCGCGCCCCCTCGTTCCAGGCAAGGATCCGACCCGCCAGATCTTTGGCGACGATCGAATACTCGGTCGAGCTCTCCAGTACGGAATTGAGGAACGCTGCCTGCTCGGCGAGCCCCATCTCCTCCTGCAGGCGCTGTCCGGTGATCGCTTCGGGTTGTTTCACGCTGGGCATTCGGTACCTCCCACCACGGTGGCGGCAACAGCCGGGCGAATCCGACCGTGCTGCCAGGGGGTTGGATGCTCGCCGCTTGACGCGGCGATTGTCGACGAGAGCGTTGTGAGACTGGGGCTTAACCTGCGGGCCAACCTTGGGATGCTCCCGGAGCCCGGCGCGATGAGATGCTGCGTGCGGCGATCCACCTGATCCGCCTAAGTGTTAGACCTTACCATGCGCCCTGGCGCTACGTAGGGCTATCAGCATTCGACTGCAGCCGGGTCAGCTTCCGCCCTACGGCCCCAGAGGGGTCCGACCCGCCTGACATCCTCAGATCGTGAGCTCGTGCTCGATGACGTAGCGGATCAGATCGGCGGTGTTCTTCAGCCCCATGCGCTTCAGCAGGCGGCTGCGGTGCGTACTGATGGTCTTGGACGACAGCGCTAGATGCTCGGCCACCTGCTTCACGGTCTGCCCCATGCCGAGCAGGCACAGCACCTCGTATTCGCGCGGCGACAACGTCTCGTGCGGCAGCAGCCCGGTTCGACCACCCAATGCCGCCGCGGCCTTTTGTCCGAGGGTCGGCGTCAGGTAGCGCTCGCCGCGGACGACCTGCTGGATGGCCGTCACGATCTCCGCCGGCGGGCGATCCTTGGTCAGATACCCCGCCGCCCCTTCCCGCAGCGCGCGCAGGGCGAATTGCTCCTCGGCGTGCATCGTGATCACGAGCACGCGGAGCTCGGGGAACGAAGTTGTGAGATGGCGCAGCAAGGAGGGGAACGGCGCGCCGGGCATCGAGATGTCGAGCAGCAGCACGTCCGGTTGCGCCGCCCGAGCGAGCGTGATCGTCTCGTCGGCGTCGGAGGCTTCCCCGACCACCTGCATCGACGGCTCGTCATGAACGACCTGCCGCAGACCGGCCCGGACCAGCGGGTGGTCGTCGGCGATCGCAACGCGGATCATATTCCCCTTCGGCCGAGATCCTGGCGTGCGCTGTTCCTGATCCTACCATACTTCCCGCCAACCACAATCACCCCCGGGACGGGGCCGGCGCGTCCAGCACCTCGCGGACCTTGCGGGCCAGCGACTCGGGGGTGAACGGCTTCTGCAGAAAGGCGATCCCGGGCTCGAGAATCCCATGTCGCACGATGGCGTCGTCCGTATACCCCGACACAAAGAGCACCCGGAGTGTTGTGCGCAGGTCCTTGAGACGGTCGGCCAGGTGCCGGCCGCTCATTTCCGGCATGATGACGTCTGTGATCAGCAAGTCGATCGGCCCCGGGTGTGCCGCCGCCAGCTCCAGGGCCGAGGGCCCGTCCGCAGCCGCCAGCACCCGGTAGCCATGGCGCCGCAGCACCTCGCGCGCCACGCTGCGCACCGGCGCGGCGTCCTCCGCGATCAGGATCGTCTCCGTGCCGTGCAGCGATTGTGGCGACGCGGGCGCCGTTTGCCCGGTCACCGCCTCGTCCACCCGTGGCAGATAGACCTTGAGCGTCGTGCCCTGCCCAAGCTCGCTGTACACCCAGATGAAACCGCCGCTTTGCTTGACGATGCCGTACACCGTCGCCAGGCCGAGACCGGTCCCCTTGCCCTGCTCCTTGGTGGTGAAAAACGGCTCGAACAAGCGGGCCTTGGTCGCCTCGTCCATCCCGGTCCCCGTGTCGCTCACCGAAAATAGCACGTATGACCCCGGCGGGACCGGGAGGTGCTCCTGGGCGTATTGCTGGCCGAGCTCGACGTTGGTCGTTTCAATCGTCAGCTGGCCGCCGTCCGGCATGGCGTCGCGAGCGTTCACGGCGAGATTCATGATGACCTGCTCGACTTGACCGGGATCGGCCTTGACCATACCCAGGTCCGGAGCGAGCACCGTGACCAGCTCGATGTCCTCGCCGATCAGCCGCTTGAGCATTTTTCCCGCCCCCGCGACGACCTCGTCCAAGTCGATCACCTTCGGCTCGAGCACCTGTTGGCGGCTGAACGCCAGCAGCTGGCGGGTGAGCGTCGCAGCGCCGCCGGCGGCCTTCTGGATCTCCTCCAGGTCGGCGCGCCGTGGATCCGCTGTCCCCATGTCTTCCATGAGCAGCTGACTGTAGCTCGTGATGACGGTGAGCAAGTTGTTGAAGTCATGCGCCACGCCGCCCGCGAGCCGGCCCACCGCCTCCATCTTCTGGGCTTGCCGCAGCTGGGCCTCGAGCAGCTGGCGCTGCGACACGTCGCGCAACGCGGTCAGGCGCGCCGGCTGGCCCTCGTGCGTCGTGTTGCGCACGATGCACTCGAGGCGAACCTTGCTCCCATCCTTGCGGAGGCCGACGATCTCGAACACCCCTTCGACCGTGGCGCCGAACAGACGCTGCACCTGCTCACGGGATTCCGGGGCGGCGAAGCGGTCCAGCGTTTGACCGACGATCTCCGTCACGTCGTAGCCGAAGATCTCCGCGATGCCGCGATTGGCGTCGAGGATGACGCCATCGCGCGACAGCAGGATGCCGTCGAACGTGGCATCCGCGATGGCGCGATAGCGCGCCTCGCTCTCGCGCAGCGCCTCGGCCGCCCGCTTCTGCTCGGTGACGTCTTCCTGGAGCGCGACGAAATGCGTGACCGTCCCCGCCGCGTCCTTCACTGGGGCAATCGTGGCCCGGTTCCAATACACCTCGCCGGTCTTGCGGCGGTTCTGGATCTCCCCACGCCAGACCGCTCCCGACAGAATCGTCGCCCATAACTCCCGGTAGCGTTCCAGCGCGGTGAGCCCGGACTGCAAGAAGCGTGGATTGCGGCCCAGCACCTCGTCCGGGTCGTACCCCGTAATGTCGCTAAACTTGCGGTTCACATACTCGATGTGCCCGGTGACGTCGGTGATCACCACCGCCGCCGGACTTTGCTCCACCGCGGTCAGCAGCCGCTGGATCGTCGCTTCGGCGCGCGTACGCTCGGTGATGTCGTCAGTCACCTGGAGCGCGGGGCTCAAGCGCCGATCTTCATCCGACTTTCCCGCTTTCTTCACGTGACGCACCGGGTCGAGTGCAGCGGCTCCGCCTGTCGGGCAGGTTCGTCATGCGGGTTACGCTTCGGGGACATCGGTGGAGGCCTCCCTCAAGGCACGGCATCGTCCTACAACGCGCGACTATGCATAGGGGAACCCCTCACATCCGTGCCATCAGCCGAAACCGACATCCTGTCAGCCGAAGTCCTACGAGGCAGGAAACCGCGAAGATTGGCTGCTAGACGCTCACGCGCTCAGGTCATGCTGGACCGCGTATCGAATCAGCTCGGCACTGTTCCGGAGGTGCATTTTCCGCAACAGCCGGGCGCGGTGTGTGCTGATGGTCTTCGGCGACAATCCGAGCTCCTCGGCGATCTGCTTCACGGTCTTGCCGCAACCGATCATGCAGAGCACTTCATACTCGCGGCGGGAAACGTGCTCGTGCGGCAACCCGCTGGCGTTGGAGTCGAGCGCGGCGGCTGCGCGGAGCGCCATCGAAGCGGTGAGGTAGCGTTCCCCGGCGGCGATCTGTTTGACCGCGGCGATGACGTCCCCCGGAGGCTGCGATTTGGTGAGATACCCCGCCGCGCCCTCCCGCAAGGCACGTACCGCGAACTGCTCCTCCGCGTGCATCGTGACCACGAGGACCTGGACTGGGGGAAACGAGTTGCGGAGCAGCCGCAGCAAACCGGGGAACGGCGCACCGGGCATCGTGATATCCAGCAGCAGCACATCGGGTTCCGTCGTGCGTACCAGGGTGACCGTCGCATCACCGTCTGCCGCCTCCCCCACCACATGGAGGGAGGGATCCTCGGCCATCACCTGGCGCAGACCCGCTCGTACCAGCGGATGGTCGTCGGCGATCGCGACACGGATCGGCCGGCTCATGGTGTCCGACCGGTACCGGGCAGCGGGAGGCGGACCGCCACACACGTCCCGCCCGCGCTCCCGGCCCGCACCTCGACCGAGCCGTCCCACAGGAGGGCGCGCTCGCGCATGCCCAGCAGGCCGAGGGAGCGGTGATCCGCCGCCTCGATTGGAGTGATGCCGCGCCCGTCGTCGTCCACGTGCAATTGGACCTCTCCTTGTACGACTTGCAGCTCGACCCGCACACTTCGCGCCATGGCGTGCCGGGCGACGTTCGTCAGCGCCTCTTGCAGAATCCGGAACAGGTCCGTAGCACGGTCGGCATCGAGGCGTGCCAGGTCGGCCGCAAGATGCAGATCGCAGGCGATGCCGGTGCGACGCGCAAACTCCTGCGTCTCCCACTCGATCGCCGCCGGGAGACCCAGGTTGTCCAGCACGGCGGGACGCAGCTCGGTCGCCAGGGTGCGAACCCGGCCGATGGTCGCCTCGATCAGTTTCGCCATCGTATGGCACTTGTCGAGCAGCGATGGGTCTTGGGGGAGCCGGGCCTCGAGCCACGCCACGTCCAGACGCAGCGCCGTCAGCACCTGTCCCATTTCATCGTGGATCTGTCGCGCGATCGAGGTTCGCTCCTCCTCGCGAACTTTCCGCATGCGGCCGGCGAGGCTGCGTAACCGCCCGTGCGATTCCTCGAGCTCCGCCGTCACCCCCCGGCGCTCGGTGATGTCCTTGGCCACGCCGAGCACCCCCGTGACATCGCCGTGCTCATCTCGCATCACTGAGCGTCGCAGCTCGACCCACACTTCTGTGCCGTCCTTGCGACGCCGGCGCACCTCTTCCGAGGTTTGTCCCGCGCTCAGGATCCGCTTCATCTCCCCCGCGGGGGACACTCCCTCCGGGTAGACCACCTGCATGGTCCGGCCGATCATTTCGGCCGCCGTGTACCCGTACAGCGCCTCGGCGCCCTGATTCCAGTACCGGACACATCCCTGCAAGTCGACACTGATCACACTGTCGTGGACGTTC
>JBGPIW010000196.1:0-5225 GCA_041485045.1 Gemmatimonadota bacterium
GGAAATCCGGAATCCGGAGCCGGCTGGTGCCGGCCGTCTTCCGTTTTTGCCCGGGCAGCAGGTTGATTTCGATCATGCCGCACGCCTCAGGGCCAACCCGACCGCGAGCATCAGCAGCGGAGCCACTTCATCGAGCGAGACTGATTCGTAGACCGTATCGCGAACCTTCAGCCGCTGGACCGGATTCGCCGACTCCACCGGCACCTTGAGCCGCTGCGCCAGGGCCTCGTTCAGCCCGGGAATGCGGGCGCCGCCGCCGCTCGTAAAGACCCGCGACAGACCGCCCGCCGAGCGGGACGCGGTGGCCAAGAAGGCCGCCGCTCGCTCCACGCCGACCGCGATCTCTTCGCCCCGCGCTTCCACGTAGCCTGAGAGGTCCGCACTCTGGGCGGCCCCGGTGACGACGCGCTCCGACTCTTCCGCCGAGAGGCCCTTTTCCCGCTGCAGGTCCTCGCGGAAGCGCCGGGTCCCGACCGACAGGTCCCGGGTCAGCACCGGCACGCCATCGTCGAGAATGTTCACGTTGGTGACTTCGTGCCCGATGTTTACGAGCCCCACCACACTCTGCATCGCTTCGGGATGGTTCAGTTCGAACGCGTTGTGAATGGCGAAGGCGTCCACGTCGATGATGGCCGGCTCGAGCCCGGCTTCGCGCAGCAGGCTGACCCGCCCCTCCACCAGCTCGCGTTTGGCCGCCACCAGGAGCACGTTCATCTGAAGCCCTTCGGCGTCCGGGTCCAGGATCTGGAAATCCAGCTCGACGTTCGCCATGTCGAAGGGGACGTGCTGCTCGGCTTCCCAGCGGATGACGTCGCGCGCCTCTACCTCACGCATCCGATCCATCTGGATCTTCTTGACGATCACGTCACGACCCCCAACCGCCGTCACGACGCCCTTCGGCTTGACCCCTGCGGTCGAAAACAGCCCGCGAATGGCCTCGGCGACGATGCCGGGGTCCATGATCTCGCCCTCGACAATGGCGTCGGCCGCGACTTCCGTCGTGGCGACACGCACCAGCTCGGGCTCGCTCCCCCGATGGTCGATGACCACCAGCTTGACGATGCCGGAGCCGATATCGAGACCGACCGAGGTCTTTTTGGCACCAAACCCAAACAGGGCCATGTTCCCCAGGGCGAAAGGAGGAAGCGACGTGACAAGGGCAAACTACGGTAAGACAGTAGCCTTATCCTGTCAAGCCTCGAACCTACTTGAGGCCAGCTCAACAACTATTTTGTAGGAATGGAGTTAGCTGACTTAGAAGAGCTGTTTCCAGCTGCGTGAGCGGAGCGGAATGAGCCGTCCCGAGCTCAGCAAAGCATTAGTTATCATGCACTTAGAGTATGTGATGGTGATTACTGCATTAGGGGGCGGCTGCGTGCGTAAGCTCCCGGCAAATACCGCCCCGTAGATCGCCACTTCCGGCTCGCCGGGTACGACGTTCACACGACCGCGTACCATCACCACGCCCGAGAAAAGGCTGGGACCGTGCAGCAGTAAGTCGCCATCCACAAGCAGGATCCCCTGCCCCTGGCCCGAGAGCAACTCCAGATCCCCGGCGACGTGGATGATCGGCATGTAGCCGGCGCACGGACCTCGAGCATTCGCCGCGTCTCCCCAGTTTTCGATCGCTGAGACAGTGCACACTGTCCCGACACTGCTTGGATACGGGCGCCAGCTGCCGGCTGGAAGGCTCAGCGTCGCCTGCGCCGCCAACTCTCGGAACACCCCGAGGTCGTCCGCACTCAAACCAGAATCGGTGGGCTGGCGCAGCGCGAGCGGCGGCGATCCGTCGATCACGGGAGACCCGAGCGAATCGACCGCCGCCGCGGCGACACCCGCTGTGGCACTGTCGGGCGGAGGACAGTCGGGCTCAGATGGAGGCGCATGGTCGCGCCCGTCGATCGTCACGCCGGTCCCCACCGTGACCAGCCCGCCCGCATCCAAGGCGGCGGTGATCGGGAGGCTCACGGGACGCACGCGAATCACGCGACCGATACGTTGGCGCGTCGCCGTCGAAGCCAGACCGGTTTGAGGAGAGTCGGCGGCGGCCACCTCTACGAGATACAAGCCCTGATTGAGCTTCCGGATCGTCGCGCGCCAGTCCGCGCCGCGCGTGATGACCGAATCGAGCGCGCGGGGCAGCTGGCGATTCAGCAGCCCCGGCGTCCACGGCAGCATTGCCTCAGTCAGTCCCGCATCCGCCCGTGCGAAGGTGCGCTGCAACCGTCGGCCGGCCCCGTCCGCCCGCTGTTCCTGGTAGACGAGGAAGACGACGATCGTCAGCAGGGCCGCCCCGATCACGAGGACCCACAGCACGAGCGTCAGGGCGATGCCGCGACGGCCGAGGGCCGGGGCCGACGCCACACTCAATACCGCGGGTTGTTGCGGAGGGTGGCCGCCAGGTGCAGGCTGTCCTCGCTGCGCGCGAGGCGTTCGTCCGGCACGCGGACCGGCCCGACGCTGCGGACGTGCACCGCCACTTCGATCAGCCGAACCTGGGTGGGGTCGCCGGCCAGAGTCCCGCCGGAATCACGGTACGTGAAGGCGAGTCCGTCGCTCGTGACCGGCCCCAGTACCGGCTGCAGGTCGGCGGCGATCTGCTGCCCCAGATACCACCGCCCATCGGCCGATGACCGATACACCCGGTAGGTGACCGTCTCGAATCCCAGTACCGGTGCGCCGGCGGAAATCTGTCCCACGCGCAGCGACTCGCCCGCCGCCAATCGCGGCTGGGCGACCACCCGGCGCCCCGGCCGCCCGTCCGGGCAGGGCTCGGGCGAGATCGCGGTGAGGGCAGCGGGGATCCACGCGTCGTCGTCCGGAGAGCGCGCATCGCCTTCCGAGAACAGCCACAGCGAATCGCTGCCGGGGCGGAAATCCCGCAGGCCGAAGAACGGTGCCGTCGCGAGCGTCAGGCTCAGGGGCCCGGCGAGGGTACCAGGCTCCGGGGCGCGGCACAGGATCGCCAGCTGCCGCGTGACGCGAATCGTCAGGGCGGTCGGCGTCATGGCGACGACATCGCTGTCGACCGCGTCCAGCTCCCGTAGCTCCGCCGGAAGCAGCGTCGCGGCCACCCGGAGGCTCTGCCGCAGGTCGATCTCCTGGGCGGTGGCTCTGTAGAAGTCCTGGGTGCGACGCAGCAACCCGGTGGCGGCAGTGGCCAGCACCCCGAACAGCGTCAAGGCCACGAGCAGCTCGACGAGCGAGACCCCGCGCGCGGTCAGCGATCGCATGCAATCACCGCTCGCATGGTGTCCGCCGCGCCCGCCGCGCCTGCCGCGCCGGCGACGACCCGGGTGGGAGCCGTTACGAGCCGCACTTGATAGGTGAGTGGCGGGCCCTCGCTCCAGGTCCAATGCAGGATGGCAATGGTGACGCTCCCCTGGGCTACCACCTCGCTGCCGTCCGCGCGCCCGCTGCACGCCGCCGCCTGCAGCCGCTCGAGCCGCGCCGCCGCGGTTGCCGACACGAGCGCGGCACGTCGAGCGCGCGAGATCTGGCGCGTCAGGGCGGCCGTCTCGACCCCGAGACCAAGCAGGCCGATCGCCCAGACCAGGAGGGCGACCAGCACTTCCAACACCGTGAAACCGCTGGGGCGTTCCATGTACGGTGAGGGTAGCACGCGCTGGCGCCGACGAACGATGGCAAACCCACGCGGGTGGGGTTGTTTTCGTGCAACAACGACGGAGCCCTGCGCCGCCGGAGCGACGCAGGGCCCCTAGTCCCGGTGGGGTGCCGGTGGATCAGTCGGGCGTGAGGAGGTCCCAGTAGGCGGTGATGTCGAACCCCGTGGCGTCCACCTCGTAGGAATGGCCCGGCACGAAGTGTCCCGTGGTCGGGAAGTACGGCGGCGGTTCGGAGGCGCCGCACTGGTCGTAGGAGTAGCGCTTGATGTAGCCCTCGCCGGAGGTTTGCCCGACGGCCCCGCGCACGGTTTGAATGATGCCGCCCGTCACGTTCAGGCAGCCCCGTCCACCCTTCTTGCCGCCACAGGACTCCGCGTCCTTCGAGCCCTGGTTGTAGTTCTGCACGGTGAACATGCCGAGCGCCAGCACGAACCCGTTGATCGACTCGTCCCAGCTGTCCGCGTCCCAATGCGTGGCCGTCTTGCCCGAGAGCCAGGGGATCGGGTCATTGATCAGGTTGTCGGCCACGACGACGTCGCGTCCGCTGAACAGGCCGAGGATGTCCGCACAGTTCACCGCGCCGGGGTTGGTGACGTAGGTGATGTCGTCGGCGATGATGATGTTGTCGGTCGCGGCCAGGGTCACCCGGCCCCGCAGCCGACCGCTCACGGCGACCTTGCCGTCCACGTACACCACGCCCTTGAAATTCGGGTTCAGCGCCCGGGTGATGGGCCAGAAGTACTGCGCATCCGCCTGGAACACCCGCAGGCTGGCAAGCCGCGGGTCCACGATGCCGCTCCACGGCAGCCAGCTGCCGCGGCTGTCGCTGGACTGGAACCGGATGGGGTTGTTGAGCTCGTCCGCACCGCCCAGGAAGCAGCGCCGACCTTTGGTGCTGTCTCCGGGAGCGACGGCCTTGGCGTCGGCGCCGCTGGCGCCGGTGTGCTGCTCGAACGTCATGAACACTCCCCCGTCGAAGTGCCCGCAGTTCGGCGAGGTGCGCAGACCGTTGGTGCTCCAGAAGTTGGTGTCCGCCACCACCCAAAAAGCGTTGGTCGCGGAGGTCACCTGATACACCTTCATGAACCCCTCGTCCACGTCCGATGAGTCGCCGTCGCCGTTCAAGTCCAACGCCACGAACTCGATCCGCGTCGTCGCCTGACCGGCGTTGCCGAGCAGTGTGCTCGTGATCGCCGTGTTCCCCGTGAGCGCCTGCGTTCTCAGCTTATTCAGGTCCGCGGTCGTGGGCATCGGGATGAACGCGGCGTGCTCCTTGAACCCCTGCTTATAGACCCCGTTGGCCTTGCCCACGATGGTGCGGGCAGTGGATACCGGCCCGAAGAACGTGGCGCCCGTGGGAGCAATGTGCAGATCGTCGTCGGAGTGGACCGGCCCCAAGATCTGGTCGCCGTTGGCGAACTGAATCGGCCCTTCCTGGGTCGTGAAGTACGCGTACTTGGAGAAGCTCTCCTGCGCCACGTCGGCGCGCCGCACGATCCGGTCGCCCTGCACGTCCTGCGTGACGGCGACGATACTGCCGAACACGCCGTACTGTCCGGTCGTCACGCCGCTCGGCCCCACATACAGCCAGCGGTTGAC
>JBGPIW010000197.1:0-5212 GCA_041485045.1 Gemmatimonadota bacterium
AGCGTCTCGGCCAGCAACCGCGTCCCGACGAGGGCAATGATCAACCCGACCGCCGCGCCGATCCCCGCGTACCACAGCCCGCCCCCCACGATCATGCGGACCACGGCGCGCTGATCGGCGCCGAGCGCCATGCGGACGCCGATCTCGCGGTGGCGCGCGGCGACGGTGTAGGAGAGGAGCCCGAAGATCCCGATTGCGGCGAGGGCCACGGCCGCGACGGCGAAGCCGGCCAGGAGCGTCACTAGGTGGCGTGGCGCGGTGATCGACTCGCCCACGACATCCGCCATGGTCTGAACACGATCGAGCGACACACCGGGATCGGCTGCCAGCACGGCGGCGCGCACCGTCGCGAGCGCGTCGCTGCCCGGGCCCTGGCCTCGGACGAACAGGTGCACATTCCGCCCCCAGTTGCCTTCTTCCATCGGCGCATACATCGCCTCACCCGGAGCGTGGAGGCCGTCGTAGCGCACGTCGCCCACCACCCCGACGATGGTGGTGCGGGGGCACTCGTTGCATCCGCCTTCGATGAGCTGCCGGCCGATGGCTTGCTCGCCCGGGAAATAGTGATTGGCCCACGTCCGGCTGACGAGCACGACGGGCGGTGCGTTCCCCGTGTCGCCCGGGGTGAAGAGCCGGCCGTCCAGGAGCGGGATCTTGAGGGTGGCGAAGTATCCCCGCGTGACCGTGATCCAGTCGGACACCGGTTGTGACGCGCCCTCACCCACGGGGTGGTCGACGAGGTCGAAGTTGTTCTGGTTGAACGTCTGTTGCGCGATAGGGGGGAGCGCGTCGCCCAGCCCGATCGCCGCGACGTTTCCGCTCTGTTCGATCGTGGGGAGCAGCCGGTTCCAGAAATTCGCCAGCGCGCTGTCGTCGGGATAACGCCCGGCTGGCAACGAGACATTCACGGTGGTGACCCGTTCGCCGTCGAAGCCCGGTGGAACGCGCTGCAGGCGCAGGAAACTGTTGAGCAGCAGTCCCGTGACCGCGAGCAGCGGCAAGGCGAGCGCGAACTCGCCGATCACGAACGCGCCGCGCAACGCGTGGGACCGAGGCCCTTCGCCTACGGTTCTGGCTCCCCCCGAAAGCGAGGCCCCCGGATCGTGGCGGAGCAGGAGCAGCAGGGGATAGGCGCCGACCACGATCCCCGCGACGAGCGAGACGAGGATCGCGAAGGCGACGGCGCGTGCGTCGAGCCGCGCCCCGTCGAGGCGTGGCACGAAGGGGCCGATGGCGATCAGCAGCCTGAGGCCCGCGGCGCCCAGGCCGAGCCCCACCGCGGCTCCCGCCGCTGCGAGGGTGATGCTCTCGATCATCACGAGACGCACGAGCCGGACACGCGTGGCGCCCAAGGCGGCGCGCAGCGACAGCTCGCGCCACCGCCCGGTGGCACGCACCAGGGTGAGGCTCGCCACGTTCGCCACGGCGATCAGGAGCACGAGCAGCACGGCCGCCACAAACACGCCCATGGTACGCGCCCCGTCACCGAGGATGACCTCGCGGAGCGAATATGGAGTGAGTCGCGCGTTGCGATCCTGAAAGTCGCTCGTCCATTGGGTGAGGAGCCGCTGACTCACGTCCGCGAGCTCGCGGCGCACGGCGTCCAGTGTGACGCCATCCGCCAGCCGGCCGATCACGAATAAGCCGAACGGGCCGCGCCGGGTCGGGGGGGTGAACTGCAGGGCCGGCCACACGTCGGCACGGATGCCGCTGAGCCGGTCCAATCCCCGGGGCCACACGCCGACTACCGTGTGCGCCCGGCCGTCGATCATGATGCTCTGCCCCAGCGCGCCCGCGGCGCCCCCCAGCACCCGTCGGGCGAAGGCGTCACTCACCACCACCACGAGCGGCGCGCCGAGGGCGTCGTCCGCGGGCTCGAGACTACGACCGAATGCCGGTCGCACGCCGAGGACACGCGCGAACCCGGAGGTGACGACCCCGGCCTGGATGCTCTGCGGTTCGCCCCCCGCCGACACCGGTACCCGGCGGAACCGAGCCGCCCCGACCGCGCTCAGCGTATGGGCGCCGCCGGCGATCGCCTGGAAGTCGGCGACCGACAGCGTCCAGCGATTGGTCGGTGAATTCTGTTCGTAGATCCGGACTAGCTGCTCGTCCTTCGGGTAGGGGAGCCGGCCCAGCACCGTGTCCACCCCGCTGAAGACGGCGGTGGTGGCGCCGATGCCCAGGCCCAGCACCAGCACCGCCGGCACCGTGTAGCCGGGGCTGCGCAGCAGCACGCGGACGGCAAGCCCGAGATCCCGGAGCGAATCCTCGATCCAGCGCACGCCGCGCGCGTCGTGCTGCGCCTCCCGGTAGCGCTCTACGCCGCCGAACGCGAGGAGGGCTTGGCGGCGGGCTTCCGCGGGGTCGAGGCGCTGCGTGCGGATGAGATCCTCGGTTTCGAGCCGCACGTGCAACTGGATCTCCTCGGACAGCTCCTGATCGAGGGCCGCCCCGTGCACCAGGGCTCGAATGCGGCGCGTGAGGCGCTGCAGCCAGCGGGTCATGGTCACACTTTCTCAGACGGCCTTGAGGACCAGCTCCACCGCCGTCGAGAACAGGCGCCATTCGGAGCGCTCGGCGGTGAACTGTTTCCGGCCGTCTCGGGTCAGGGTGTAGAACTTGGCGCGTCGTCCTTCGGGGCTCGTCCCCCAATGCGCGCTGATCCAGCCTTTGTCTTCCAGGCGGTACAGGGCGGGGTAGAGGCTGCCCTGGCCCACCGCGAGCACCTCGGCGGAAAGCTGGCGCAGTCGCTTCGAGATGCCCCAGCCGTGCAGCGGCTCGAGCATCAGGGTCTTCAGAATGAGCAGGTCCAGCGTGCCCTGCAGTAAGTCGGCGCGTTCGGCCACGGCGTTCCCCCGGTCAGGGTGATACCTGGTCATTCGACAACATAAACCACCGCAGGGTTGCGTTCCATCTTCTCTCGAGGGAGGGGCAATCGGGTCGCGCACGAGCGGCACGATCCCCAATTCCGTGGGTAGCAGCCGACATCGGGCGGTGGTCGTGGCCCGGTACCCTCACAGCACATCGACAAGGAGGATTCAATGCAGATACACAGCGGAATCCCGGCTCTCCTGGCAGCAGTGACGGTTTCCCTGCTGCAAGGGTGTGAGCGTCCGCTCCCGAGCGAGCAACAGTCGAGCGCGGCGCTCGCGGCAGTGAAGCTCGATATCGCGCTCTGCTCGCCCGACCGGGGTGGGTTTACGTTGGCGTCCACGAACCCGTTCTTCCCGCTTCAGGTGGGCCGGCGGTGGGTACTGGACGGCAAGGAAGGTGGCGTCCCCGTCCACCTGGAGATCGAGGTTCTGCAGGCCACGGTGGTGGTTGCGGGTGTCACGACGCACGTCATCGAAGAACGTGAGTCGCACGGCGGAGAATTGGTCGAAGACTCACGGAACTTCTTCGCCGAAGCCGGCGACGGTACCGTCTGCTACTTCGGCGAAGCCGTGGATATCTATGAAAGCGGGCAAATCGTCTCGCACGAAGGCTCCTGGCGTGCCGATGAGCCGGGCAATCGACCGGGCATCATGATGCCCGCCGATCCGCACGCCGGCGTGAAGTTTCAAATGGAAGGAGCGCCCGGCGTCGCAGAGGACGAAGGGACCATTGTCGGGACCGGCAAGGTCACGGTGCCTGCCGGCACGTTCACAGAGACGATTCGTGTGCGGGAGCTCAACCGGCTCGACGGGAGCCGGGATGAAAAGGTCTACGCAGCGAACGTCGGCATCCTCATCGACCCGCCTGTCGTACTGGTAAGCTATTGATGCACTAAGACAGGGAGCCCGCGATCGCCAGAGCGGGATCGCGGGCTCTCCGCCACAGAGCCCTCGCGGTGACCTACGTGACGAGCACCGCTGTCCCCTCGCCGTTCCAGCGAACGGAAACCCGATCGCCCCTGGCCACCTCCACCGCGGTTCCGGGGGGGCGATCGTTGGGTACCCGGACGGTGACGACCATGTCCGCTCCCAGATCCACGAAGTATTGAGTGTCGCTGCCGGTGTACACCGCGTCCCGGACGGTGCCTTCCATTGCGTTGTCCACCTCGTCCGCTGGCGTTGCCTGCGGGACGAGGCGCAGGCGCTCGGGGCGAACGGCCGCGGTGACGGCCTGGCCAGTCGTGATTCCCTCGCGCCAAGCCGCCCGGATGAGGCGTCCGTCGAGGAGGGCAATCGTCACTCTGCTACCGCTCCGCTCGCGCACGATGCCGGGGAGGAAGTTCGAGACGCCGATGAAGTCGGCCACGAAGCGCGAGGCCGGTCGCTCGTAAATCGCCCGCGGGTCGGCGACCTGGAGCACCCGGCCCCCGTCCATCACGGCGATCCGGTCCGACATCGTCAGCGCCTCCTCCTGGTCGTGGGTCACATAGACGAACGTCAGCCCGACATCCCGCTGCAGGGCCTTGAGCTCGAGCTGCATTGCCTTGCGGAGCTTCTGGTCGAGCGCCCCCAGCGGCTCATCCAACAACACGACGGTGGGGCGGAAGACGAGCGCCCGGGCGAGCGCCACCCGTTGCTGCTGTCCCCCGGAGAGTTGCGCGGGCAGGCGGGCGTCGAGGCCCGGGAGCCGGACCATGGCGAGGGCCTCCGCGACGCGCCGCGCGATCTCCGGGGCCGCCACACGCTGCAGCCGCAGGGCGAACGCGACGTTGTCGGCCACGGAGAGGTGCGGGAACAGGGCATAGTTCTGGAATACCATTCCCACGCGGCGCAGATGGGGTGGGCGGTCCGTCACGTCCTCGCCGCCGAGGTGGACGCGTCCCTCGCCCGGCGTTTCGAAGCCGGCGATCATCCGCAGCGTCGTCGTCTTGCCACATCCGGAGGGTCCGAGCAGGGAGAAGAACTCACCGACCCTGATGGTGAGCGCGACATGATCGACCGCGAGGTGATCGCCGAACCGTTTGGTGACGGCGGCGAGCTCCACGGCGGTGGGCACCGTCCCCGTCACGGGGTGCGCAGCGCCGGGGCCGCCGGCGCGGCGAATACGATCCGGCGGAGCCAGACGAGGGTGAAAAAAATCGACAGCGTGAGTGTCATCACGAGACCCGCCATCGCGATCACGAGCGGCAGTCGGGCGCTCATGCGGAGCTGGGAGTACAAATACACGGGGAGGGTCGGCTGCGCGCCGGCGAGCAGATTGGCGATGGCGAATTCATCGAACGACACCGTGAACGCGGTGAGCCAGGCGGCCAGCAATGCAGGGGCGATCAGGGGCA
>JBGPIW010000198.1:0-5202 GCA_041485045.1 Gemmatimonadota bacterium
GCCGGTCTGGCCCGGCTCGACGCGGCGACGCTCGAGGCGGCCCAGGCGCTCGGCGCGGGCCGGTGGCGCACGCTCACCCGGGTGATCCTGCCGCTGATCCGGCCGTCCCTCGCGGGTGCCGCCCTGCTCACCTTCATGACGTCGCTCGGCTCCTTCAGCGCGCCGTACGTGTTTGGCGGCGGATTCCGGGTGATGACCACGCAGATCTTCGCATCGAAGCAGAACGGGGAGATGGGTGTCGCGCTGGTCGAGACGGTGGCGCTGGCGCTGGTCGCCCTGATGGGTCTCGCGGTGCTGCGGCACACCGAGGGCGACGCGATTCTCGCGGGCCTCGGGAAAGGAACCGCCCCGCAGCGGCGGGCGTTGCGCCGCCCGCTGGTACGCCTGGCCACAACGGTCGCCGGGTGGGGATTCGCGGTGCTGCTGCTCCTGCCGCACGCCACCCTGCTGCTCGTGTCCCTCGTTCCATACGCAACCTGGACGACCGAAACGCTGCCGCCGGTCTTAGGCTTGGTGAACTATGGACGCCTGTTCGCCGAGCCCGAGCGGCTCGAGCCGCTGGTGAACTCGCTCTGGATGGCGGCGGCCAGCACTGCGGCCGCCGTTGCGGTGGCGCTCGCGGCGGGATGGCTCGTGGTGCGGCGCCGCGTCGTGCTGCGGCGGGTGATCGAAGGGTTGCTCGCGTTGCCGTGGGCTCTGCCCGGCACGGTCTTCGCCATCGCGCTCGCGACGGCGTTCAGCGTGTCGGCGCCGCTGCAGCTCCGCTGGGTGCTGGTCGGCACCATCGGGATCCTGCCGCTGGCGTATTTCGTACGGAACCTCCCGGTCACGGGGCGCGCCATCCTCGCCGGGTATCGTCAACTCGACCCCGCGCTCGAAGAGGCGGCGGCAAGCCTTGGCGCGAGTCCGTGGCGCACCATGCGCCGGGTGACGCTCCCCCTGCTGCGGCCGGCGCTGGCGGCGGGCGCGAGTCTCGCCTTCGTCGCGGCGCTGGGTGACTTCGTGACCTCCATTCTCTTGTACACCTATCGCAACCGGCCCATCGCGATGGAGATCAACGCGGCGTTGCGGGTGAACGAGATGGGTGTGGCGGCCGCGTTCGGCGTCGTGTTGATGGTGGTGAGTGCCGTGGTCCTGGGGATCGGAGCGCGCCGGTGAAGCGACTCGCGGTGCTGATGGCCGTCTGCTTCGTGGACATGCTGGGGCTCATGCTCGTCGCGCCCCTCATGCCGTTCTACGCGCTGCGGCTCCACGCGCCGGAGTGGTTGGTGGGTCCTCTGATCGCCTCATTTGCGGTGGCGCAGCTCGTGTCGTCGCCGGTGTGGGGGAAATTCTCCGACCGTTACGGGCGGCGCCCGGCCGTGATGATCGGGCTCGGAGCGTCGGCGTTCGCCTATTTGATCTTCGGGTTCGCCAACAGCCTGTGGCTCCTGTTCGCCTCGCGGATCGTGCAGGGGCTGGGAGGCGGAACGACCGGGGTCGCCCAGGCCTATGTCGCCGATACGATGGAGCCGGGGGAGCGGGCCAAGGCGCTCGGCTGGCTTTCGGCCGCCACGAGCGCGGGAGTGGTGATCGGCCCGTTCATCGGGTCCCTGACCTACAATTTCGGCACCGCCGTGCCGGGCGTCGTCGCGGCCGCGATGGTGCTCGTGAACGTTGCGTTCGCCTGGAAATGGCTGCCGGAATCGCGCGTCGCCCACCCCCGCACCGAGAGCGGCCACTTCGTCGTGCCGCCGGGCATGCGGTCGGTCAAGCAAGCCCTGCTCGAGATTCTCCACCACCCCAGCCGGCCGGCCCACCGGGTCATCTGGATCTATGTCGTGGGCATGCTCGCCCTGAATGTCGTCATCGGCGTGCTGGCGCTGTACCTGAAGGACACCTTCGGTGTCACCGCAAAGACGATCGGCTACTTCTTCCCGATCTTCGGCGCCGTCGGCGTGCTGATGCGGGTATCGCTGGTCGGCTGGGTCAACAGCCGGGTCGGCGAAATCCGCACCATGCAGCTCGGCACGGTGTTACTGGCGATCGGGCTCGCGCTGATGCCGCTGCCGGGGGCTGTGCTCCCGCCCGGGCCGGCGCTGCCACTGTTCATCGTGTGCCTCGTCCTCGTACCGGCCGGGACTGCGTTGCTCTTCCCGGCATCCACCTCACTCGTCAGCCAGCGCGTCGAGCGCCAGGAGCTCGGGCTCGTGATGGGCGCCCAACAGACGTTCCGCGGCATCATGAGCATCATCGGGCCGGTCGGCGCGACGCTCGTGTTCGACACCATGGGGCACGGCGTGCCCTTCGTCATGGCCGCGGTCATCGTGGGGTTCGCCGGGATCCTCGCTGCCCGCGAGGGTCGCGAGGAGCCGGTAGCCGTCACGGCGTGACCGGCCGCTCCGATTAGCGCGGTCGGGGCAACAGCAAGGCGTTCACCGTGACGGTCACCGTGCTGGCGCTCATCGCAAGCGCCGCCCACGCGGGCTTGAGCAGCAGACCGAGCGAGGGATAGAGCGCGCCCGCCGCAAGCGGAATCGCGATCACGTTGTAAATCGCGGCCCAGAACAGGTTCTGCACGATCTTGCGGCGGACGCTCCGCGCCAGCACAATCGCCCGGGAAACGTCGGCCGGATCATCCCGCATCAGCACGATGCCCGCCGTTTCCACCGCGACGTCGGTGCCCGCCCCGATCGCGATGCCCACCGACGCCGCGGCCAAGGCCGGGGCATCGTTCACGCCGTCGCCGACCATCGCCACGCGCGCGCCGGCTTGCTCGAGCGCGCGCACCTCGGTCGCCTTGTCTCCCGGCAGCACTTCGGCGCGCACCGTATCGATGTTCAGCGTCTGGCCCACGGCTTCCGCGGTCGCACGATTGTCGCCCGTGAGCAGCACGACGCGGACGCCGAGCTGCTGCAACCGAGCGACGGCGGCGGCGGCCGTGGGCCGGACGCGGTCGGCGACGGCCAGGAGGCCGAGCAGCCGCCCGTTCGCCGCGACGTACAGCACGGTCCTTGCCGCGCGGCGCAAGTCCTCCGCTCGATCGGCGAGCGCGAGGGGCACACCATGCTGCTCCAGCAGCGCTCGGCTGCCGACCAGGACGACGCGGTCGCCGACCGTCGCGCGGACCCCCGCTCCCGCGATCGCCGCGAAGGTCCGCGTCGAGGTCAGCGGTACGCCACGGGACCGCGCCGCCGTTACGATCGCGCTCGCGAGCGGGTGCTCCGACTGGGCATCGGCACTCGCGGCCAGCTGCAACAGCTCCGCGTCCGACACGCCGGGCAGTGCGACGACATCCGTCAGGGACGGCTTCCCTTCGGTCAGCGTGCCGGTCTTGTCGAACACTACGGTGTCCACGCGAGACGTTGCTTCGAGCACGGTGGCGTTGCGGAACAGCACGCCCAGGGCCGCCCCGCGACCGACTCCGACCGTGATGGCGGTGGGAGTCGCGAGCGCCAGTGCGTCGGGGCAGGCGATCACGATAGCGGCAACGGCGGCGGAGAGGGCAAACGCAGTGCCGTGCCCTCCGAACAATTGCCAGGCGAGGAACGTCACAAGTCCCGCTGCAAGCGCGACGATGACGAGATACCGTCCGGCCAGGTCGGCGAGACGCTGAGCCGGGGCTTTGGACGACTGCGCGTCACGCACCAGTGCCACGATCTTCGCGAGCGCCGTGTCGCTGCCGACGCGCGTGGCCCGGAACCGGAAGGCGCCCTGGCCGTTTCTCGTGCCTCCGGTCACGGTGGCGCTCGCCTCCTTCAAGACGGGAACGGGCTCGCCCGTGAGCATCGACTCGTCCACGTAGCTCGATCCCTCGGTCACCGCACCGTCGACCGGGACCGTGTCTCCCGGACGTACCGCGAGCAGATCGCCGACGACCACGGCATCGAGCGGCACGTCTTCCTCGTGACCGTCCCGCACACGACGGGCGGTCGGCGGGGCGAGCCGCAGCAGCGCCTCCACGGCGCGCCCCGTGGCGACCCGGGAGCTCATCTCCAGCCAGTGTCCCAGCAGGCTGAACGCCGTGAGCATCACCGCCGCATCGTAGAACGGCTCTCCCGGCAACCCGAATGACACGGCGACCGAGTACAGGTAGCTCACCACCACGCCCGTTGCGATCAACGTCATCATCGTGAGCTCGCCGCGCCGCAGCGAGCGCGCGGCGGCGGAGAGAAACGGCCACGCCCCCCACCACACGACGACCGAGGTGAGCGCGAGACTGACCGCTCCGCCGCTCAGGCCGAGCGGTGGCACGAGTGGGCGGCCGGCGAGCGCCGTACCGAGGGGCGAGTACAATACCACCGGGATACCAAGAACGACCGAGACGACGAATCGCCGCAGCATGTCGTGCACCATGGACGCGCCGTGGTCGCTGTGCTGGTCGTGGTGATGCGTGTGATCCGTCATGTGGGCGTCGCGGGCTCCTGGAGAGGTTTCCTTCCTACGCCGATGACGGCACCGGAGCAATCGATGCCCGCACGAACAGCGATCGATGCCGCTCCAACACGGCGGCGATGTCCCGTATCGTCGCTTCCGCTGCTTGCTCGCCTGCCGCGATCAAGCCTGCGGGATCGCTGAAGTCCGCGAAGTGACGGATCGCGGCCTCGGGCCGTACGACGAAATCGGCTTCCTTCAGCTGGCTCTCCTCGAGCAGCTGCCGCGCGAGGGCATCCGCCAGCAGTGCCGTCGAGACGGCGCCGCGTCCTGTTTCGTGCACGTGGCGATCTGCGACATCGACCGCGACGACGTGAATCGCGCCGAGATGATGGCACGTGTTGACCGGGACCGGCTCGGCCCAACCGCCGTCCACGAGCACGTGATCGCCGATGCACAGCGGCTCGAAAAGCCCGGGAATCGCCGAGGAGGCGTAGACGGCGTCCACCAGCGAGCCCTCGGCGAAGATGACCCGGCGGCCGGTGACCAGATCCAGGGCCGTCGCCGCGAAAGGGATCCGTGCACCGGCGAACGTGACTTCACCGAGCAGCCGGCGCAGCGAGGCCCGCATCGCGTCTCCTCCAATGAGGCTGCCGCCCGGCCGGGCGGCACGTCGCAGGGTGCCCAGCATGCCGAGCAGACCGGCCGGGCGTCGGGCGTTGGACTCCGCAAGCGCCTCGAACGTTGCTGTGTTGAACCCGATTCCGGTCGTCGCCAGGTGAGCGAGAATGCGCTCCTCCGCCAGCACAGCAGTCTCGGAGGTCGCGTAGACCGACCCGATCACGGCCC
>JBGPIW010000199.1:0-5197 GCA_041485045.1 Gemmatimonadota bacterium
CGCGTCGTGTCACCCCATGGCGCTCTTCGCCGAGACGCTGCGCGCCATCCATCCGGTGCCGGCGACGGCACTCGGCGCGCACGTGGGCGCGCTCGTCACCTGCGTGGGCATGCTTACGACGGGGAAGCCGGTCCACACGATCAAGGACGAGCCGATGGAGTTCGTCACCTTCGACGACGGCTACGGCCTGATCGAGACGGTGATTTTCCCCGACGTCTATCGCAAGGTCGTGCCGCTGCTCTTCGGAACGGGGCCGTATGTGATGCGCGGCAAAGTCGAGGAATCCTACGGCGCGCTGACGCTCACGGTCATCGCGCTGGACCGACTGGATCGCTACGCGCAGCGGCGGTCACTCCCATGGCGCGGCTTGAGCGTCGCCTGACACGGTCCTTAGACTACGGCATGCAACCCGACCTGTTCGGGGACGTCCCCCTGCCGGAGCCACCCGACGATCTCAAAGCCGTCGCGCGGAGGATTCCCGCGAACATCCGCTTCGGCACGTCCACCTGGACGTACGATGGGTGGGCGGGGGAGGTCTATCATCGGTCTTACAAGGGTGCCCAGCCGGCCAAGCGGCTCGAGGAGTACGCCCGCTATCCGATGTTCCGGACCGTGGGCATCGACAGCGCCTTCTACGACCCGCCGTCAGAAGAGACCCTCGCGGCCTACGCGACGGCGTTGCCCCCGGGATTTCCCTGCGTGAGCAAAGTGTGGGACCGCATCACCGCCCGGCGCTTCAACCAGGACGGACGCTGGGGCAACCAGGCAGGCCTGCGAAACCCCGACTTCCTGAACGCTCAGCTCTTCAAGGACGCGGTCCTGCTCCCCTACGCCCGCGCGTTCCGGGACCATGCCGGCTGCTTCGTGTTCGAGTTCCAGGCGATGCGCGGGAAGGACCTGCCCGACATCGGTGCGTGGGCGGAGGAGCTGAGCGGGTTCCTGGAACAGCTGCCGGCCGACTACCGCTACGCCGTGGAGCTGCGCAATCCAGAGCTGCTGCACGACCTGCACGGCGCGGTTCTGAAGCAGCATGGCGTGGCGCACGTGTTCAACTCGTGGACGGAGATGCCGCCGATCGGTGCCCAGCTCGCGCTGCCGTGGACGTTCCCGGCGGGCTTCACGATCGCGCGGGCACTGCTCAAGCCCGGCCGCAAGTACGAGGACGCGGTGCGCCGGTTCGAGCCGTACGACCGGGTGCGGGAAGTGCAGCCCGAGTTGCGCCGCGACATCCTGCGCCTCATGGCCGAGGCGGTGCGGCGGCGCATCGAGGCGCTGATCGTGGTGAACAACCGGGCGGAGGGGAACGCGCCGGGGACGATCCGGGCGCTGTCGGAGGCGTGGGCCGCAGGCGCCCGCGGCCTCGTGGAGCGGTAGGTGTGACCTGAGGTCCTCCGCTTCGGGTATGCTCAGGGAACCATGCCCGGAGGTGTCCGATGCGTCCTGCCCTGTTCGCTTGTGTGTCCCTCGTGGCCGTAGCGGCCTGCTCCGATCCCGAGAGCGAGATCATGCCGGCCGAGGTGAGCTGGATGGAATGGCCGGCGGAGGTCCTGGCGGCCGAGCCGTTCACGGTCCGGCTGGTCGGATACGGGGCGTTCTGTCGCGAAGTGCTGCGCTTCGATCCCGGTATCACCTCGGACAACTCGGCGGTGACGTTCGAACCGTTCTTTCTGGTGAGTCGCCGCGCCTTGCCCTGTCCCCTGGACCGTCGAGTGCCGTTGTCGGGTTCGCTCACTCCACCGATCATCGCGCCGTTCTTCGATACCCGGGCCCAGGTCGGTGGACTAACGCCCCAGACCCCGCGGAGTTACGAAATCCGGGGAGCGGCCGACGCCTCCCTGCGCGAGGTGAGCACGCCCGCGCTGCCGGTGCGGATGTTCGGGGAGGTCGTCGTGCGCAGCGACTCGGTGGACCGGTCACGTACCAACGCCGGCGGCGTGGTGTACGCCTACCGGGATTCGACCGGCTGCGTGTCGATATACGCCCCCGTGGTTCAAGGGGAGTATGTCCTCGAGAACCCACCGGCGGATACCGCGACGTTCTGGTCGGCGTTCGTCCGGGGATACATCTACAAGCGGGCGGCGCCGATATGTGGTGAGAGCGTCGTGTTTCATCTGGTCAGCCGGAACTAGGCAGGTCCAATTGCCATTGTGAGGGCGGTAGGTGCTTCTCGTATCGGTTCCGCATTCCGCGCACCGAGAACCCGTATTTCAGCTGCAGTTTCTCAACGCGTCGCGACAGGGCCTCGGCATACTGGCGTGGGGCCCCGCCGCGACCGGCGTAGGCGCGGCGGTAGCGCGCCACCAGGTGGGGGAATCGCTCGGCGAGGACCGGGAGGAACCGATCTCTGATTGCGGGATACAGGCGCAGCGGGCTCGCGTGGACGAAGCGCGCTCCCGCGTCCCGCGCGGCGGCGAAGAGCGCGTCCAGTCGGGGTAGGTCGTCCGTGATTCCCGGGAGCACCGGCGCCACGAGGAGCCCGGCGTTGACGCCCGCGCCGGTGAGCCTGGCCAGTGCGCGCAGCCGGACGGCCGGCATGGGCGAGCGCACCTCGAGCGCGCGGATAAGCTCGACATCGAGCGTCGTGAGAGAGACGTGGACCTCGAGATCGTTGCGCTGCTGGATTCGCGACAGGAGATCTGTGTCGCGCGCCACGAGCGGGCTCTTGGTGATCAACCCAAGGGACAGTCCCTCACACGCGGCCAGCCGGCCGAGGACGCTTCGGGTAATGCGGAACTGCCGCTCGGCCGGTTGATAGGGATCGGTCGCCGTGCCGATGACGATCGGGGCGGCGGCGCCAGGCCCCGAAGGGGCGGCCCGGTAGTAGCGGCGCAGATCGGCGTCGAGCGCGCCGAGGATCCGCTGCTTCACGAAGATGCGCTGCTCGAACGCCTCCCAACCGTTCGCCCCCCGGAATTCCTTCAACTCGGCATCGCTCAGCCGCCCGGCGTGGTGCGCGCGCTCGACGACGTAGCGATGGGTGAATCGCGCGTAGCAGTAGGTGCAGCCGAACTCGCACCCCACGTACGGATTGAGCGACCAGAAGTCCATCCCGGTCTGTTCCGGGGAGTTGAGCACGGACCGCGGCTCGAGGGTGATGAACTTTGTGCCGCGCAGGCGCTCGTCGAGAATAGGAAGCGGCGCCCGGCGCGGGACGCCCGTCGAAACGGAGGCCAATGGCAGCAGCGGCTGCTCCGGTCGCCGTTCCACCTCAGCCACAGCGCGACCAGCCGCAGCGCAGGCACGTGACGCAACCGGATTGCGGCGCTACGGGGGCGTTGCAGTCGGGGCAACACGCGCTGCTACTGGTTTGAGAACCGGTCGGTGGGGTGGACGGGGTGTGGAGAGAGGGGGTCATTGAGCGGCTCCGAATGTTCGGTGTTTCTTCGGGTTTCGCTCAAATAGTACTGCTCCTGCCAGCGGTTGGCAATGTGACCTAATGGCCTCAGGCTCTTGCGCTTACTGGACCGACCACTGCCTTCCAGACGAAGTACACGGGCACGCCGAGAGCGACGATAATCAGTCCCAAGCCCGCGTACCGGGTTTGTTGAAACAGCAGGTTCACACACAACGCCCCGGTAGCGACGACATAGAGCGCGGGAAGGAGCGGGTACCCCGGCGCACGAACTGGCCGCTCGGCCGTGGGTCGTTTGGCGCGCAGCAGGAACAGGCCGATCGCCGTGATCATGTAGAACAGCAGCGCCGCGAAGATCACGTAGTTCAGCAGCTCGCCGTAGGTCCCCGAGAGGCACAGCACGCTGGTCCAAATCGCCTGGACGACGAGTGCAACCGCGGGCGTCCGGTACGTGGGGTGCAACGTTCCCGTGGACTTGAAGAACAGATTGTCGCGGGCCATTGCGTAATACACGCGCGCACCGGACAGAATCAGCCCGTTGTTGCACCCGAACGTCGAGATCATGATCGCTGCGGCCATGATGTACAGCCCCGGCGTGCCGAACATCGCCTGCAGGGCGGCCGTTCCGACGCGGTCTTGCGGCGCCGCGGCGATGGCGTCGTGAGGCAGGGTCGCCAGGTAGGCGACGTTCGCGAGGCAGTACAGCACGGTGACGGTGAGCGTCCCGGCCGCCATCGCGATCGGAAGATCCCGCTTGGGGTTCTTGATCTCGCTGCCGGCGAAGCCGACGTTGTTCCAGGCGTCCATGGAGAACAGCGAGCCCACCATGGCGGCGCCAATCACCGGCCAGACGGCCAGCGTGAGGCTGCCCGGGGGAAGGAAGTTGGCGCCGAAGTTCGCTGCGATCGCTTCGGCGTTTCGGCCGACGAGCACCCCGAGAAGAATGAGGCCCGTGAGCGTCGCCACCTTGACGGTGGTGAGTGTCGTCTGAATGACCGCCGCAGTTTTCACTCCGCGGACGTTGATCCAGGTCAGCAAGATCACCGAGGCGATGGCGAAGATTCGCTGCGGCGACAGGCCCACCTGGAGCGGCCCGCTGCCGAGGTTGATCGTCGTGCCGAGGAAGACGTCGGGAGAAAGGGCCGGCACGAAGACCGCGGTGAACCGGGCCAGCGCGACGGCGACGGCCGCGATCGTTCCTGTCTGGATCACGGTGAACAGCGTCCAGCCGTACAAGTAGCCGAACAACGGCGAGATGCTTTCGCGCAGATAGACGTACTGTCCGCCCGCGCTCGGGAACATGGCACTGAGCTCGCCGTAGGTGAGGGCGCCCATCAGAGTCACGATGCCCGAGATCGTCCAGACGAGCAGCAGCAGCCCGGGGGCGTGGACCTGCCGCAGGATATCGGCCGAAACGATGAAGATCCCCGAGCCGATCATCGAGCCCACGACGAGCGCCGTGGCGTCGAGCCGGGAAATCGCTCGGACGAATTCGGTCTGCGGCTGCTGCGTCGTGGCCATACGGGAGGGCTCCTCGGGGCACGGGGTTCGGGTGGCCCCTAACCTAGTGGCCGTCCGTGGAGGCCGCTATGTTAACGCCGCTCCATCACCAAGCCACCTCGAGGGTACCGTGTCCTTCCACTTGTTGCCACGTGAGGAAGAATTCTTCGACCTCTTCGTCGAGGTCGCCAAGCGCACGAACGAAGCCGCCGGAAAGCTGCGCGAGCTGTTCGATGTGTCCGCGGAGCGCCGCACTCCGATGGTGGAAGCGATCAAGCGGCTCGAGCACGAGTGCGATCAGGTCACCCACGAAGTCGTCAACCGGCTCGATCGCACATTCATCAC
>JBGPIW010000200.1:0-5192 GCA_041485045.1 Gemmatimonadota bacterium
CGGAGGTCGATCACTGTCGCGGCTCCGAGCTCAGTCGCTGCAGCGCTGCCTTCGCCTCCTGCACGTACGGCTGAAGCTCTGGGTCCGCATTCCGCCAGACGGCCGCGACGAACGAGTACGACTCGATGGCCTTATTCCGATTGCCGAGCCGCTCGTTCACGCGACCTCGCTCGAGCGCCCAGACCACCTCAGTGGGGTTGGTACATACGGCGTCGCAGAGGGGCTCGTCGAGTAACGCAGCTGCCTCGCCGTCCTGCCTCCTGGCCGAGAGGAGCAGTGCTTGGCTAAGTCGCCCGAAATGACATGAGCGACAAAGCGAATCCGGCAGACCAGCGAAAAGGGTCAGCGCCCGGGTGGTGTCACGGTGCGCAAGGGCGAGGTACGGCTGGACGCTGGTCGCTGCGTAGGTCCAGAACGCTGCATCGTCGCTCCCAGGGGAAGCGGACCGGCTCTTGGACTGCGCCAGCTTTTCGAAGCGATGCATGGACACCGTGTCTCCGGTGGTGGCCCACCAGCCGAGGCCTACCCCGGCCCAGCCGCTCCCATCGCGCAACAGCGATTCAAGCCATCCGGCCACTGAATCCGGTGGGAACCCACCCAGAATGAGCAGCTCGGCGGCCGTGAGGCGGGAGTTAAGCAGCCACGGGCGATGCGCCCTCAGCTCCTGGGCCGCCTCCCGCATGTGGCCACGGTAAGCAAGTGCCCTGGCAAGTACCCACTTCTGTCGCTCCGAATCCACCGAGTCGACTCCGTGACGCGAGGCAGTGAAGGCGCGGGCGGCGGCGATTGCGGCTTCCCCGGAGTCGACGGCGCTCCTGACGAAGAACCAGACATCCGAGACCTGTTTCGCTCGCGCTGTGTCGAAAAAGGCGATCGTCGCTGCAGAGGGAGTCTTGGGGTGGGCGAGCAGGTCGAGGCTCGCCCTGAGCGATGCGGCGCCTGCCGGCGCGGGCCGGAGCTGCAGATAGGCTTCGGCGTATTTCGTTGCCGTTTCCGGCTCCTCGAGGTGGAGGGCGAGATCCACGATGTGTTCGTACGCGGGGGCGAAGGCAGAATCGAGCTCGATCGCCTTGGCGAAGGCATCGAAGGCGGTTCGCCTGGGAAGTCTGGGCGGCACCTGCCCGCCAAAGTGAAAGGCCATCTCCCCCGTCATGTACCACGCTTCGGGATCCTCGGGATACCGCGTGACGGCTTCCCGGAGCGTCCCGGCCAGACGGCGCAACAGGGGCCATGAGGCGCTGGTGCCTTCGCCGAGGGCACCCCACAGCGAGTCCACCGTGACCAGCAGGCTTTCCCGGGGCGCGAGCCCGTGGTTCCGAGCCCCCTCCTGGAGCAGGATCGGGTTGACGTTCGTGTTACTCCACCACAGGGCATTGGGGATCCGATGGAGCGCGAGGGTGAAGTTGCTGTCCACCGCCACCGCCCGCTGGGCGTAGATCACGGTCGAGTCCCACTGCCCGTGACGGTAAAACTGCTCGGCTTGGAGAAAGAACTTGATGGCGGGCAGGGAGGTAGAGCCTAACGAAGCGAATCGCACCGCACCAACGGGCCGCGTGCGGCCCAGCTCCCGGAGGAGGCGAACCGCCAGCGTGTCAGCGATCCGGTCGATGCGCTGCCGCTCGTCCCGCACCTCGACCTCGCCGGCCGGACGCTCCCGCCGCACGTCATAGATCGTAGCCGTGAGCCGCACCGAGTCGGATCCGGCGGTCACCACCTGGCCGAACACCACCAGGCCCGCGCCGGTGCTGTGCCCTAGGGCCGAGGCCGAGGTGGGGTCGGACTGGCCAGCCCACCGGCGCACCACTACGGTCGGGGAGATCGTGCGGATCGGCCCGGCACCATCGAGGCTGCGGGAGAGGATCGTGACCAGACCCTCGCGGAATTCCGCAACCGCGGAGGAGACCGCGTCGAACGGCGCCACAGCGACGAGGTTGGGATCCAACGCGACCTTCGACTTCGGACGCAACAGCGTCACGCCGAGCGCCGCCAGTACGAGGACCGCCGCGCCGGCGAGCGCGAGTCTCGCGCGCTTCGACATTCCTGGGGGGGGCACTGGCCCGAACACCGCCCCCAGAGCATCGCGGAACTCGGCTGCCGTGTGGAGCCGCTGGGCGGGATCCTTGGCCAGCGCCCGGGCGATCGCATCGTTGACTGCCGCCGGGACCTCGGGCCGTACGTCGCGCACCGGCCGGGCGGTCTTGGTGAGATGCGCGGCGAGTATGGCCTGCGCCGTCGGTCCCTCGAACGGCGCCACCCCGGCGAGCATCTCGTAGCCCACCACCGCCAGCGCGTACACGTCCGCCCGTGCGTCGATATGGCGCTCCCCCGCCACCTGCTCCGGGCTCATGTACCCCGGCGTCCCCACGCCCATCCCGGTTTCGGTGAGTCGCTCCCCGCTGCGGGCCTCCGCCAGCGCCCGCGCGACCCCAAAGTCCATGAGCACCGCATGGCTCCCCAAGAGCAGGATGTTCTCCGGCTTGATGTCGCGGTGGATTACCCCCTCGGCGTGGGCGTACGACAGGGCGTCGCCGATCTCATGGAGGATCCGCAACGCATCCGCGACCGGGAGCTTCCCCTCACGCGTCAGGCGGTGGCGCAATGACTCACCCGACACGAATGGCATCACGTAATAAAGGAGATCGTCCTTGGCGCCGGCGGTGAGGACGGGGAGAATGTTGGTGTGCTGCAGGTGGGCGGCGAGCTCGATCTCCTGCCGGAAGCGCGCCTGGCTGACCTCGCTCGAGAGGTCGGGCGGCAGGACCTTGATCACCACCTGGCGGTGCAGCGACGCCTCGGTGGCAAGGAACACCCGGCTCATCCCCCCGCCGCCGAGCTCCCGCTCGACCCGGTATGCGTCGCCGAGCGCGGACTGCAGGCGACCGAGCAGCTCAGCCACGCCGTTGGTCCTGATGGGAGTGGCCTAACATACGGCATCCTCATGAGCCCCGCCGCCTCGCCAGAACCCCGTCGTCGTCGCCATCTTTGTATCCCATCATGACCGACGCGTTGACACGCCTCACCACCGCCCTCACCGACCGCTACACGATCGAGCGCGAGCTTGGCGCCGGCGGGATGGCCACCGTCTACCTCGCCCACGATGTGCGCCACGATCGGCCCGTCGCGCTCAAAGTGCTGCGGCCCGAGCTGGCCGCGATCCTGGGAGGCGAGCGCTTTCTCAAGGAAATCCGCCTCACCGCCAACCTCCAGCACCCGCACATCCTGGGACTGCACGACTCCGGCGAGGCCGACGGACTCGTCTACTACGTCATGCCGTACGTCGAAGGGGAGTCGCTGCGCCAGCGCCTGGAGCGCGAGCATCAGCTCCCCGTCGAGGAGGCGATCCGCATCGCGACCGAGGTCGCGGGCGCATTGGACTACGCGCACCGCCACGGCGTGATCCATCGCGACATCAAGCCGGAAAACATCCTGCTGCATGATGGCTCCGCCCTGGTGGCCGACTTCGGCATCGCGCTCGCCGCCTCGCGCTCCGATAGCGGCTCGCGCCTCACCGAAACCGGCATGTCGCTCGGTACACCCCGTTACATGAGCCCCGAGCAGGCGATGGGCGAGCGCGAGATCACCGCCAAGAGCGACGTGTACGCGCTCGGCTGCGTGGTCTACGAGATGCTGTCGGGCGAGCCCCCATTCACAGGGCCCACGGCGCAGGCGATCGTGGCGCGCGTCATGATGGAGCAGCCGCGCAGCCTCACGCTGCAGCGGCATTCGATCCCGCCGCACGTCGAGGCTGCCGTGAACCGGGCGCTCGAAAAGCTCCCGGCCGACCGGTTCGCCAGCGCGGCACAGTTCGCCGAGGCGCTCACGCGGCCCGAGCTCTCTGCGTCATGGACCGTCCCGACCGTCGCGACCGACGCGCTGCGGACCGCGGGCGGGACTCGCTGGCGGACCTGGTTCCGGCTGGCGGCGGGCGCGGCCGCGGTCTTGCTGGCCCTCGCCGCCTGGGGGTGGTTGCGCGTGCGCGCCGCGGCGCGGGCGCCCGCCACGTGGCAGTACATCACCCTCGGCGACAGCGTCGTGCTCAGCACCCAGATTCCGGCGATGGCGCTGTCGCCCGATGGCTCCCTGTTCGTCTTCAAAGATGACCGCCAGAACGGCCGCCTCTGGATCAAGCAACGCGGCGAGCTGAATCCCACGCCGATCAACGGCACCGAGCGGGCCCAGAACCCGGTATTCTCGCCCGACGGCGAGTGGGTGGCCTACGTCGCCGACGGGCACCTCAAGAAGGTGCGAGTCTCGGGCGGGGCGAGCGTCACGCTGGCGGACTCGGTCGCCGGCGGTTTCGGGGGCGCCGCGTGGCTCGACGACGGCACCCTGGTGTATGTGCCACCGAGGGGCTTACAGATACTGCAACGGGTGAGCGCGTCCGGAGGCGCAACCACGGTCGCCCTGAGCAGCGGGCATGCATTTCTGGCCGGCGGGGGGGCGGCGATGCCGGTCGCCCTGCCGGGCGCACGCGGCGTGCTGTTTCAGAATTGCGCGTCCAGCTGTGTGACCATGAGCATTCACGCGCTGGATCTGCGTACGGGGAAGGAGAAATTGCTGCTTGACGACGTCGCCCAGGCGTGGTACCTGCCCAGCGGACACCTCCTCTACGTACGCCGCGATGGCGTGGCCCTGGTGGCGCCCTTCGACCTCGGACGCTTCGCGATCACCGGTGCCGCGACGCCGGTGCTCGAAGGCGTGCAGGTGACGGTCAACGGCGGGTTCGCACTCCTTACCTGGTCGCGGTCGGGAACTCTCGTGTACGCGCATGGTGCCGGCGGCTCGACCGACAACGCGATTGTCCGCGTGGGTCGCGCCGGGGCGATCGCGCAGATCGACACCGCGTGGCATGGAGAATTCAACTCGATCGCGCTCTCCCCCGACGGTCGCCGGCTCGCCGTCGGCGTCGGCTCGGGCGCGGCGCTGAACATCTGGATCAAGCAGCTGGATCGCGGACCATCCACGCGGTTGACGTTCGGCGGGCAAGACCGCCGGCCCTTCTGGTCCCCCGACGGTCGTACGGTGGCCTACATCCGGGACAGCAACAACACGAGCGCCGTGTACGCCCGGCCTGCCGACGGCGGTGGACAAGACCGGCTGCTGGTTCGGCTGGACCGGCTGATCCAGGAGGGTGAGTGGTCGCACGACGGCCGCTGGATCCTGGTGCGCACCGACAACGGCCAGGCCGGCGC
>JBGPIW010000201.1:0-5177 GCA_041485045.1 Gemmatimonadota bacterium
GGAAGCTCCTTACCCGGTGAACGCCCTGCCCCTGGTGCGCCGTCCCGCGCGCAACCTCGGAGATCCGGCGTATCGCTGGGTGCTCACCGGTCTGGCGATTCTCCTGCCGCTCCTCCTGGTCGCCGTCGGGAGCCAGCTGGCTATCAGTGCCGCGCCGGCGCTCAAGAAGTTCGGCCTCCGGTTCCTTTTCACTACGACCTGGGATCCGGTGGCCGAGGTGTATGGGGCCGCGCCGATGATCTTCGGCACGATCGTGTCGTCCCTGCTCGCCCTGTTGATCGCCGTCCCGCTCGCCCTGGGCGTCGCCATTTTCCTCACGGAATTCGCCCCGCGCTGGCTGCGGCAGCCGGTCGGCTTCCTGGTGGAGCTGCTCGCGGCGGTCCCGAGTGTCGTGTACGGCCTGTGGGGCGTGTTCGTGCTGATCCCGCTGCTCCGCACGATCGCGGTGCCGCCGTTGCGCGGGTTGCTGGGGTGGACGCCGTTCTTCAAAGGAGTCTTCTACGGGAACTCGATGCTCGCAGGCGGTGTGATTCTCGCGATCATGATCGTCCCCTACATCGCCGCGGTGTCGCGCGAAGTGCTGCAGGCGGTTCCCGCGACGCAACGTGAAGCCGCCTTGGGTCTCGGCGCCACCCGGTGGGAAGCCGTGTGGAGCGCCGTCCTGCCGTACGGGCGGGCCGGGATCATCGGGGCGATCATGCTCGGGTTTGGCCGCGCCCTGGGTGAAACCATGGCCGTGACCCTGGTGATCGGGAATCGCCACGATCTCGGCGCCTCGCTGCTCGCGCCGGCGTATACGATGGCCGCGGCCCTCGCCAACGAATTCAGCGAGGCGACCACCCAGATGTACTTGTCTGCCTTGTTCGCGGTGGGTCTCGTGCTCTTCGTCATCACGATCACCATCAATGCGCTGGCCCGGCTGTTGGTCTGGCGCGTGGCCCGCGGCGCCGCCGTCGGGAGTAAAGCGCTGTGAGCGCCCGCGCCCTGCGCCGCCGGGCCAAGAGCGCCGTCATGACGAGTGTCGTCGCCGGCCTCGCCGTGCTCGCCGTCTTGCCGCTGCTGATGATCTTCGCCGATCTCGTTCACAAAGGCGCCACGTCGATCGACTGGAATTTCTTCGTGAAAAGCCCGGTGCCGGCCGGTGAGTCGGGCGGCGGTGTCGCCAATGCGATCGTGGGCACGGGCCTCATCGTGTCGCTCGCGTGTCTGGCCGGGATCCCGGTCGGGGTCGGCACGGGCTTGTTCCTCGCGGAATACGGCGGCGGCCGACTCGGATGGCTGGTGCGTTTCGTGGCGGACGTGATGAACGGGACGCCGTCCATCGTCGTCGGCATTTCCGCCTGGACCTGGCTGGTGCGTCCGGCCGGCCACTTCTCCGCGATGGCCGGCGGAGCGGCGCTGGCCATTCTGATGATCCCGATGCTGGCGCGCACCACCGAGGAGATGGTCCGACTCGTCCCCAATTCGTTGCGCGAAGCGGCGCTCGCCCTCGGTTACCCACGGTGGCGCACCTCGCTCACGATCGTCGCCCGCACCGCACTGGGCGGGATCGTCACGGGGGCCCTCGTGGCCATCGCGCGCATCGCCGGAGAGACCGCCCCGCTGCTGTTCACGGCCCTCGGCAACCTCAACTTCAGCACCGCGGTCACGGAGCCGATGCAGACACTCTCCTTGCAGATCTACGTCTACGCCACCGGCCCGTTCGAGGAGTGGCACCGCATGGCTTGGGCCGCGGCGCTCGTGCTGATGGGGATGGTGCTGGTGCTCTCGCTCACCGCCCGCTGGGTCACCCGGTCCCGTTATGCCGCTCAATAACTCCGTGGTCCGACTCGGAGGATCCGCCATGACCAACGCCGCGGCACTCCCCCGCCGCCCGCTGCAGACGACAGCGGGAGAGGTGTCCGCGCCACCGGCACTCGCCTCCTTCCCCACCACGGCTTCCCGTCCCGACAATTCCCTGGTGCGGATCGAAACGCGACGCCTGACGGCACTCTTTGGCCGCACTGTCGCCGTGCGGGAGGTCTCGCTGTTCTTCCCGACCAATACGGTGACGGCGATCATCGGCCCATCGGGCTGCGGCAAGAGCACCTTCCTGCGGTCCCTCAACCGCATGCACGAGTTGTCCGACGGTGGGTGGATCACAGGTGCGGTGCTGCTGGACGGAGAGGACATCTACACCGGTGGGCTCGACCCCGTCGCGATACGACGCCGCATCGGCATGGTGTTCCAGCGTCCCACGCCGTTTCCCACCATGTCCATCTACGAGAACGTCGCGGCCGGTCTCCGCCTGGGCGAGCGGCACAGCCGCGCCGACCTCGACGAGCTCGTGGAACGCGCGCTGCGACAGGCCGCCCTGTGGGACGAGGTGAAGGATCGCCTGCACACGAGCGCCGTCGCGCTCTCGGGGGGACAGCAGCAGCGGCTGTGCCTCGCCCGAGCTGTGGCGCCGCGCCCTGAGGTGTTGCTGCTGGACGAGCCGACGGCCTCGCTCGATCCCGCCGGCACGCAGCGGATCGAAGAGCTGTGTCACGAGCTCAAGCGCCAGTACACGATCGTCATCGTCACCCACAACATGCAGCAGGCGGCGCGGGTATCGGACTACACCGCCTTCTTCTATATGGGGGATCTGATCGAAATCGGACGGACCAGTCAGCTGTTCACCAACCCCGCCAGGGAGCAGACCGAGGCCTACTTGACCGGGAGGTTCGGTTGAGCACCCCCACGCCGGCACTCGCCCAGCCAGGATCCGTCGCGCCGCCGCGCAAGAGTCCGGGCGAGCGGGGACACCTCGTCACCATCCCCCCCGAGGTGGTGAGTCCCTTCCCGGTGGTGGACGTCCGCCGCTATTCCTTCTGGTATGGCGCGCGGCAGGCCCTCGCCGATCTGTCGTTCACGATCCCGCGGCGCGCCGTCACCGCCCTGATCGGGCCATCCGGATGCGGCAAGAGCACGTTCCTGCGCTCGCTCAACCGCATGAACGACATCATCACCGGCGCTCGGCACTCCGGCGATATCCTGCTCGAGGGAGTCTCGCTCTTTTCCCCCGGCACCGACGTCGTGGAGCTGCGGCGACGCGTGGGCATGGTGTTTCAACGCCCCAACCCGTTCCCCAAGTCCATCTTCGACAACGTGGCGTATGGCCCACGCATCAACGGCTTCGCCCCCGAGCGGCAAATGGCGGAGCGGGTGGAGCGGGCGCTGCGGCAAGCGGCGCTGTGGGACGAGGTGAAGGACCGCTTGGATGAGCCGGGCACCGGGCTGTCCGGCGGGCAGCAGCAGCGCCTGTGCATCGCCCGCGCGCTCGCCAACGAGCCGGAGTTGCTGCTCATGGATGAGCCCTGCTCGGCGCTCGACCCGATCGCCACCGAGCGTATCGAGGAGTTGATTGTCCAGCTGAAACGCGACTACACGATCGTCATCGTCACGCATAATATGCAGCAGGCATCCCGCGTCTCAGAATTCACGGGCTTTTTCTATCTCGGCCAGCTCGTCGAGTTCGGAGACACGGCGCAGCTGTTCACCCGGCCCCAGGACGAGCGCACCGAGGGCTACATCACCGGGAGGTTCGGTTGACCGACACCTTGCATCTCGACGGGCCGACCCCGGGCCCACGTCCCGGAGCCGTGCATCGCCACTTCCACGACGAGCTCTCCGATCTCAAATCGCGGCTGCTCGGCATGTCGGCGGAGGCGCAGACGGCGCTCGCGACCGCCGTCGACGCCCTGCTCCATCGGGACTCCGCCCGGGCCGCGGAGGTCATCGCGGGCGACCACCGCATCGACACCCTCGAGCTCGAGATCGAGGACCTGGTGGTCCGGCTCCTGGCCACGCAGCAGCCCATGGCGCGCGACCTGCGGCTCCTCATGTCGGCGCTCAAGATCGCCAACGACCTCGAGCGAGTCGGCGACCACGCGGTGAACATCGCGCAGTCAGCCGAGCGGCTGGTCGCCAGCCCACCCATCGTCCCCGAGCCGGAAATCGTCGAGATGGCCCGCATGGCGCGTCGGATGCTCGCCGATGCGCTCGATGCGTTTGTGCGCGCCGATGCGCCGGCCGGACGGGCCGTGTGCCAGCGCGACGACCAGGTGGACAGCCTCCACGATTCGGTGTTTCGCATCCTGCTCACGCACATGATGGAAACACCGCACATCATCAGCGCGGCGATCGAGCTCTTTCTGGTGAGCCGGAATCTCGAGCGCGTCGCCGATCTCGCGACCAACATCGCCGAGGACGTCGTGTTCCTGGTAGAGGGGAAGAGCATCAAGCACCATACGGGAGAGAGCCAGCCGGTGAAAAGCAGCGGAACGCGGTGACGGCGGCGGGCGCCCACCCCGCCCGGTCACCGCCACCCGTATCCCCCGGGCACCACCACGCGCCGCTCCAGATACTCCCGCTTCGCGAACAGCCGGATCAGGAGCAGCCCCGCGACGAACCCGCCAACGTGGGCGAGGAAGGCGGTGCCCCCCTGCTGGTGTGCACCCAAGGCAGGCAGACTGCCCAGCACCTGTAGCAGGATCCAGTAGCCCAACATGATGTAAGCCGGCAGGGTGATGGTCGTGACGTAGAAACCGAGCATCAGCAGGGCGTGCACCCGGACCCGCGGGTAGAGCAACAGGTAACTGCCCAGCACGCCGCTGATCGCTCCGGATGCCCCCACCATCGGGATGGGGGAGGTCGGATTGACGAAGGTCTGGGCGCTGGCTGCGGCGACCCCGCAAATCAGATAGAAAACCGCGAACCGCGTGTGTCCCATGGCATCTTCTATATTGTTGCCGAACACCCAGAAGAACACCATGTTGCCGATCAGATGCATCCAACCGCCGTGCATGAACATCGACGTCAACACGGTCCAGTACTGCGGTGCGGGATCGACGGCGCAGAACAGTCCCGGAACCAGCTCAATTCCCGCGTCGGGCGGGAGTCGGTGGAGCACCTCCCCCGGGATGAGCCCATAGTTGCAGACCGCTGCCGCTACGGCGCTTGAGGATCCGAGCCCTTCGACGAACAACCAGGCGGCGAGGTTCAGTGCAATGATGCCGACCGTCACGATCGGCTTGAGGGTCGTGGGATTATCATCCCGGTAGGGAATCACGCGGCTAATCCTAATGATCGCGCGTGACGTTGCGCAAACTGCCGTTTTGGCACCATTTTCAGGCACGTGGGTTGCTTCTGCGACC
>JBGPIW010000202.1:0-5164 GCA_041485045.1 Gemmatimonadota bacterium
ACCTGGAAGACGCTCTACAGCGAGCCGCGCCTGATGAAGCACATCCTGCAAGTGTGGCGCGATGACGGCGTGCCGAACAGTGTCCCGCTGATCGTGACCGAGAGTCATGTTTCATGGGCTTTGACCGGGCCAATGACCACGGTGTTTGGGGCACTGTGGCTGGCCGATAACATCGGCTCATTCTTTGAAGGGGGAGGCGCCGCCTTCTACCATTCGCCGATTCAGCCTCAGGGAGTTCGCAGCACCTGTCTGGGCTGGTCCTCGTGGTCGAATTTCGTTTCCGACGAGAACTACGAGATCAAGGGATATACGTCGACGTACTTCGCCGCTCATATGATCAACCTGGAGTGGGTGCAGCACCGCGCTGGCCTCCATCAAATGTTCCCCAGCTCCACCGATATCACTGATGCCGAAGGCAATGTTCTGGTGACGTCCTATGCGGTCCATCGTCCCGACGGAAACTGGTCACTGATGCTGGTCAATCGCGACGAAACCAACCCCCACACCGTGCGGGTTGTGTTTGCTGATTCGAACCGCAAACGCAATACGTCCTTCTCAGGGCCGGTCACGCTCGTCACCTTCGGCAGCGAGCAGTATGTGTGGATCAACGATGGACCGAACAGTCATCCTGATCCTGACCATCCGCCGGTAGCCACTCTGCTGCAGGGGCCGCCGTCAACGTTCACCCTCCCGAAAGCCTCAATCACCGTGTTGCGGGGCAGGGTGGCGGGTCTCAAAGACTGAAAGCGGATTTCTCATCTCGGGTTAACGGGGTCTTAATCCTCACTGGGCTTTACTTGTGAGAAGCACGCGAGTGTTCCGATTCATGAGGATCTCGGCGTGCAGGCCTGCGGAAAGGAGCTGGCGTATGTGGCTGCAAAAGGGCGATAAGGACCTGGAGCGGGACGTCAGGGACGAATTGGCGTTCGATCCGAGGGTGGACGTGAAGGCAATCACCGTCTCGGCGAAAGGCGGGGTGGTCACGCTAAGTGGATCCGCGCCAACGTGGGCGGCGAAGCTCACGGCCTGCCAGGACGCGGAGCGGGTGAATGGCGTCAACGTTGTCGTGGAACACTTGGATGTGGCCCTGCCGGACCTGCACGCCCGCACCGACGCAGACCTCGCGAAGGCTGTGGCCGACGCGCTGCGCTGGCACGTCGAGGTGCCCCACGACAAGATCAAGACCTCGGTTCGCGACGGATGGATCACCCTCGAAGGCAAAGTGGATTGGCAGTATCAACGTGCGGCCGCGGATGGGGCAGTTCGCTACCTCATCGGGGTCAAAGGAGTCACCGATCAGATCGCCGTCGCTCCCTCCTCGGGGAGATCGATCGATGTGAAGCAACACATCAAGGATGCCCTCACGCGGAGTGCGGAGACTGATGCACAGCGAATCACGGTGGACGCTGCGGAAGGTGGCGCCGTCACGCTCCGTGGCACGATCCACTCATGGGCAGAGCGCGAAGATGTGGTGCGGGCGGCCTGGGCCACCCCGGGTGTCCGAACGGTTCAGGACGACCTGATCTACGCGTAGTGCTGCTGCAAAGGACGGGGCCAATCATGGCCCCGTCTTGACACGGGGGAGGGCAATGGCTCGAGACAAGGGCAAGAGCAAGGACCATCTTGGCACGAAGAAGGTCTACAAGAAGGGCCCGAACCCCTTGGCTCAGCACGAGCACTATCACGGCGACCCAGTGCGCCCGCACCCACATGAGGGGTCACACGGAGCACTGGAATACCTCGCGGACCGCCTCGACGGCGCCCGAGACCTCTATCTGCTCGCCCTGGCGCTGGGAGTACGCGGCGACGGGGCGAGGCTGTTCGGTCCGATGATCCGGGAGGCACGGATTCACTTCACCAGCGTGATCGAGGAGTGCCGCATCGCCGGCCTCGACACGAGCGCGATCGCGGTGCTGCTCGGGGAGAAGAACGAGGAGCTGGTGGACAGCATCCGGCCCGAGATCTGGGAAAATCTGGAACAACTCATTGCCCAGCGAGGACGCGGCCGCACAGGGTGAGTCGCTCAGTGACCGACGATCCCCCCGCAGAGCGCCTACCTCATCCCATTGCAGTCGGGTGTACCAATTCCTGCGCCGTCGCGAATCGGGTATATCAGCGGTCGGCTCGGCCGATACCTACAACAGCAACTTCATTGCCGGGGGTGGCACGTTCTGCCACACCTTCGCAACGGCTGGGACCTACATCTACTACTGCACGATCCATGGGGTTGACGGCAACCCGCCAACAGGGATGCACGGGACCATCACGGTGAACTGATTGCGGAATGGGAGGCGGATGGAGCGCGTCCGGTGACGTGCGCGTGGTCCTCGAACACGCCGACGGGCGAACGGTCGAGGCGGTTGCACCCGGTCGCGAAGGTGGTCAACTCGCGCACTCTTGAGACCATCACCGACAAGCTGACCCGCATCGTCAAATCGAAGCGTACAACACCCTACCCCTGGAACTGCACTCCGCCGTAGACTGCCAGTGCGAGGCTGGATGGGCCAACCGAGCCGCCAAATATCCATTCTCCGACCGCGGTTATGCGCGGGGATTCCCGAGTAACATGGAACATGAGTTCATTGCCATGCTGCTCGAATGTTCCTGAAACGGCCTGCCGAAGGACCACGGCCCGGCTGCAGCCGTCCCACACACTGTACCTCAATGTGAAGCGCCCCACCTCTACTTCCAGCATCAGCGATCCGTCGGTAACGAGTTCCTGGCAGCCGCTAAGAACTTTCCCGTCTGGCGTCGCCTTGGAGGGAATGGAGATGTCAGCTGGGAGAGCCTTCCCGTTGTACGCTTGCAGTGGATACAGACCGCTGCGTAGCGGTGCGGGTGCAGTGGCTTGGGAACAGGCGGAAGCCATAGGAAGGACTCCGCCCAGTGCCAAGCAAAGGATCTGATATGTCATGGTACCGACCTCCACACAATGCCGCCCCGGCACACCCGCCGGGGCGGTGGCGTGCTCGGGAACGATTCCGAGCCTTGCCAAACGCCCTAGGCTAGCGCCACCCCACCGACCCCTGCGCCGCTGCGATCAGCTTGGCCGGGTCGTACCCCGTCCCACTCTTGAACACCAGCTCGACCTTCTCCACGTCCGCGATGTCGGTTGCCGGGTTGCCGCTCACCACGACCAGATCCGCCGCTTTGCCCGCCGCGAGCGACCCAACTCGCTCGGCGCGCCCCAGGTAGACAGCGCCGTTCAACGTGCCGATGCGAATCGCCTCGACTGGGGTGAATCCGGCTTCCACGAGGAGCTCCAGGGCGCGGTGGTTCGAGAATCCCGCCACCACGCCGCCGTACCCCGTCGGATCGGTGCCCGTGAGCAGCAACCCGCCCGCCTGCGCAAACGCCCGCTCGAGCTGCATCTCCTTCCGCAACAGCACGACCCAGGTCGTGTCGCGCGAAGCGGCGATGCGGACACGCTGGCGCAAATACTGATCCCGCGCTTCGGGGAGCATGGCGTCGAGCGCCGCCGCTGTGGCGGGCGGCCGGCCCGGGGTGAAGGTCTCGAACACCGTCAGGGTCGAGGTCAACGCGATGTGTTTCGCGACGAGATAGCGGATCAGGTCCCGAGCGGCCGGGCCATCGGGATCCAAGGCCAGGAGTGATGCAACCACGGAGTCGTTGCTGGGACACGTGTCGAGCTGCTTCCCCGGCATGAAATCGGTGGCTACCAGGAAGCCGTGCTCGAGGTCGTCGATCCCGAGATCGGCGGCTTCCCGGAACGTGACCGAGCAGAGATGCCCGGTGACCTTGAGCCGGCGCGCGTGCGCGGCCGCGATCGCCGCCCCCAGCTCGGCGCGCGAGATGTGCATGTACGCCTTGAACGACGTCGCGCCCACTCCCGCCCAGTACTCCACCATGCGACGCGCTTCGGCCGAGTCGGCGAGCGCGTGGACCTGCACGAGCGGCAACCCCGGACCCTCGAGGTAGGGCCCCGTCACATCCATCGCGGGCCCGACGATCTCGCCCGCCGCGATCCCCCGGGCCAGGTTCAGGTCGGCGTAGGGGTCGATGCTGCCGCCGGTGCGCAGCGTGGTCACCCCGCCCGCCAGGTACAGCTTCGGGAAGCTCCACCCCTGCTCGGTATACATCCCGTTGCCCGCGGGATAGAAAAAGTGCTCGTGCACCATCACGAGGCCTGGGAGCACGGTGCGGCCGGTGAGGTCGCGCAGCTCGGCGCCGGCGGGAATCGCCGCACCCGCCGCCGGCCCGATCGACGCGATGGTGCCGTTGGATATGACGATCGTCTGATCCTCGGCCGGAGCGGCCCCGGTGCCGTCGATCACCCGGACATGAGTGAGCGCCACGACCGGAGCCGACACCGAGACGTAGGGGCGTACGGCCGCGCCCGGCGTCTGCGCGAGGGAGGCGACGAGCAGACCGAACAGGGGCGTCATGGCACGGGCCTGCTCGCGCGGTGGGCGATCGCGGCTTCCACGTCGGCGACCTCGCGCGGGGCAGGGGTGATCCATTCGAGGCCGGTCGGCGTCACGATGTAATCGTCCTCGATGCGCACCCCGGTGTTCTGATAGCGCACCACGGCCGCGCGGACTTTGGCGGCGAAGGCGCGGTTCCTCGGCGTGTCCGGGAGGATGTCGAGCAGCCGGGTGTTCACGTAAATCCCGGGCTCGATGGTGAATGCGTCCCCGGGCCGGAACACCCGCTCGTCGTAGTACCCCTGCATCGGGTCGTGTACGGCGAGGCCCAGCCCATGGCTGATCCCGTGGATCGCGAACAGCATCACCTGACGGCAGGCGCGCGGCTGCTGCGTGCAGTCGACCGGCCAGGGCGGGTCGAACACGGCATCGGGGGATTCGATCAGGCCGAGCCGGACGAGGCCGCGTGCCCGCACATCGATGGACGAGTCCTGGGCCGCCTGCATCGACTTGCCGGGGCCCGAATTGCGCTCCGCCGCGGCCTGCGCGTCGCGCACGATCTGATACATCGCGCGCTGGTCCGGCGTGAAGCTGCCGCTCACCGGCAACGTCCGCGTCACGTCGGCCGCGTACCCCCCATACTCGGCGCCCGCGTCGATCACGACCAGCTCGCCGGCACCTAGCTCGCGCCGGTCCTTCATGTAGTGCAGCTGCGTGCCGTTCGGACCCGACCCCACGATCGAGCCGTACGCCGGCCGCTCCGAGCCCTGGCGCCGGAA
>JBGPIW010000203.1:0-5158 GCA_041485045.1 Gemmatimonadota bacterium
CCCATCCCGTCCGGCGCCGCCGGCAGGCGCAGTCGCCCGGCCAGCCGCACCATCTCGAGCGCGGTCGCCGTATCCGTACTGGCGAGGGCCTTCAGGACCTCTCCAGGATTCTGGCTCGCGAGCCGCTCGGCGGACCGCTTGACCAGCGTCCGGACCTGCTCGTTGGCGAGCCGCGAGACCCAGCCCGCCAGGGTCACGATCGCCTCGGGTTTGAGCTCCCGGAACAGCTCGCCCAGCTCGTCCTCCGTCGGATGCATCGTCGCTTCGTCCAGGGCCTGCAGCAGCTGCGACAGCGCTTCGGGCTGGGAGAGCCGGGATGGAATCGCCCCGAGCGATGCGAGGTGCTCGGGGATGAGGTCTTTGCCCCGCTGCAGCACCTCCCGCAGCTCACGTAACACGTACGCCACCGAATGGAAATCACCCGAGCCGAGGAGGTACGGGATGAAGTTTTCGACGATCGCGATCAACTCGGCCCGGACCGTACCGTAGGTCTGCAGCTCGAGCAAATCGAAGAGCATCGACAACACATTGTGGCGCAGGTCCTGCGCGTACTCGCGCTCCACTTCTCCCTGCAGGTATCCGATCTCCTGGTCCTCGAGGAAGTAGAGCGTCGTGTCGAACTCGTCCACCGACACGACTTCCCGTTGCGGCGGGGCCTCCTGCCGAACCTGCTGCTGCACGTCGACTGGCGCCTGGGTGGACGTCGGCTCTTCGGCCTCGATCGGCTGCCCCGCCTCGAGCTGGATCTCTCGGAACGTGTAGGTGAGAAACTGGAAGTCCTCTTGCCACAGGAGGGTCAGCAGATCGTCGGCCGCATCGGCCTGGAGGGTACGCGCCTGATGCAGCACCTGCATGAAGCGGACGAGCTCAACCTCCTCCACTCCCGCCCGCAGCGTGACCGTGCGCACGCCGTCCTTGAACAACGTCCAAGCGATGCTCTCGTTCTTCTGATCGTGGCTGTACACCACGTTGCTTTCCCAGCGCAGCTCGGTTTCCTGGACGTCCAGGACCACGTCCTCGGTCGCCAGCCAGAGTTTGCGACAGGCGGCCCGGACGTTTTCGACGGCGCGCTGATACACCGGATTGTTGGGGAGGTACAGCTGGACGGCGCGCAGCGCCTTGCCGATGAGCGACAGCAGCTCCTCGACCTGCGCCGGCGGGAGCGCCAGCTCGGTGCTGGGTCCGTCGCTCACAGGCGCTGCTCCCCCAGATCGGCGACCAGGGCGACGTCCTTGTCGCCGCGGCCGCTGAGATTGATGAGCACCAGGTCGCCTGGCTCCCAGCGTTGGTTCGCGCCCAGCACCCACGCGACCGCATGCGCGCTTTCGAGGGCGGGAACGATCCCCTCGAGCCGTGCCAAGGCGGTAAACGCCTCCAGCGCCTGACGGTCCGTCACCGTCTGATACAATACCCGGCCGCGGTCCTTCAAGAAAGCGTGCTCCGGCCCGACCCCCGGATAGTCCAGTCCCGCCGATATGGAATGGGCGGGGCGCACCTGGCCGTCCTCATCCTGCAATAGATAGCTCCGGCTCCCGTGGAACACGCCGGGACGCCCGACCGATAGCGACGCGGCGTGTCTGCCGGTCTCGATGCCCTCGCCGCCCGCCTCCACCCCGACCAGGTCGACGGCCGCGTCGTCCAGAAATGCGGCGAACATCCCGATCGCGTTCGAGCCACCGCCCACGCAGGCGACCACGGTGCGCGGCAGGCGCCCGTAGCGCTCGAGGCACTGGGCCCGCGCTTCCCTGCCGATCACGGACTGAAAATCGCGCACCATCCCCGGGAAGGGATCGGGACCGACGACCGAGCCGATGATGTAGTGCGTATCGGTAACCCGGGTGACCCAGTCGCGCATGGCCTCGTTGGTCGCATCCTTGAGCGTGCGCGTCCCCGACGTTACCGGTACGACGCGGGCGCCGAGCAGCTCCATGCGGTAGACGTTCAAGCGCTGCCGCCGCATGTCTGCTTCGCCCATGTAGACCACGCACTCGAGACCAAAGCGTGCGCACACGGTGGCCGTTGCGACGCCGTGTTGGCCGGCTCCGGTCTCGGCGATGATGCGACGCTTGCCCATGCGGCGGGCGAGCAATGCCTGCCCCAGCGTATTGTTGATCTTGTGCGCGCCGGTGTGGTTCAGGTCCTCGCGCTTCAGCAGCACGGTCACCCCTGGGCCGAGCGCCTCAGCGAGCCGGGGCGCGTCGCTGAGTGGCGTGGGCCGGCCAACGTAATCGCGCTGCAGGCGGCCGAGCTCCTCCCAGAATCCGGGGTCGTGCCGCGCGGCGTCGTATACGGCGGCGAGCTCCTCCAACGCCGCCATCAACGTCTCGGGAACGTAGCGCCCCCCGTAGGGCCCGAACGCCCCCTGGCCCGTCGCGCCCGCCGTCATGCAGCCGCTCCCCGCGCCCGGCGGGGGACGCCGCACAGCAGGCGCACGGCCGCCTGCGGATCGGCGAGACGGGCGAGCGACGTGCCCACCAGCACCAAGTCGGCGCCCGCCGCCGCCAGTCGCTCCACATCGGCCCGGCTCTCGATGCCGCTCTCGCCGACGGCCACCAGATTGCGCGGCACCGCGCGCAGCACCCGCTCACCGTGCGACAGATCGACGGCCAGACTCTCCAAGTCGCGGTTGTTCACCCCGACGACGGCCGCACCCGCCGCGATGGCGGAATCGAGCTCGTGCACCGTATGCACCTCCACCAGGACACCCAGCTCTATGGCCGTCGCCGCCACGATGAGCTCCCGCAGCCGGGGCCCATCCACGATCCGTGCGATGAGGAGGGCGGCCGAGGCACCGGCGGCGCGCGCTTCGAGCAGTTGCACCTCGTCGACGATGAAATCCTTGCACAGCACCGGCACGGGCACCGCGGTCGTGACGCGCTGCAGGTCTTCCATCGATCCGCCGAAGTGCCGCGGCTCAGTGAGGACCGAAACCGCCACGGCGCCGCCCGCGGCGTACGCCCGCGCGTGTGTCACCGGGTCGAGGTCCGTCTGGATCGAGCCCGCGGATGGGGAGCGCCGCTTGACTTCGGCGATCACCCCAACCGAGCCGTCCGGAGCGACACCCCCGAAAAACCGAGGCGGCGAGGCATTTGCGGCCCGCCGCTCGAGCTCCTGGCGACCGCCCTGGAGCTGCGCGACACGTTTCCAGGTGTCCGCTAGGATCTGCTCCAAGACCCCGCTCATCGTGCTTGCATTCGGGTGATATTCGGGTACATTATACTTCGGTCAATCTTCGGGAGACAACGGTATGCCGCTCACTCGCCGCCAACGCGAAATCCTTGACTACCTCACCGAGTACATCGATCAGCGCGGCTACGCTCCCAGTTTCGAAGAGATCGCCCAGCGGTTCCAGTTTCAGTCCCTGGCGACGGTGCACGAACATCTCACGAACCTCGAGCGCAAAGGGTACATCCGGCGCACTCCGAACGAGAGCCGGGCGATCGAGATCGTCCCGCCGCGTGGCCAGACGGGGGCGACTGAGCTCCCGCTGCTCGGTCTGGTCGCCGCCGGCCAGCCCATCGAGGCCATCTCCGACGCAACGGACACGATCGCCGTCCCCGACACCCTGTTGCCCCGCCGCGGCCGCAGTTACGTCCTCAAGGTCCGCGGGCGCTCGATGATCGACGAGCAGATCAAGGACGGCGACTACATCGTCGTGCACGAGCGGGCCCAAGCCGAGAACGGAGAAACCGTGGTGGCCCTGGTCGGCGGCGAGAGCGCCACGGTCAAGAAGTACTATCGCGAGCCCGGCGGCTGGATCCGGCTGCAACCGGCCAACGCCGAAATGACGCCCATCCGGGTGAACGAGCGCGACGTGCTGGTGCAAGGCGTCGTCCTCGGTGTCATCCGGCGTTACTAGGGCTCGCGCGCCGCAGCCGACCGAGGGCGTCCCGCGCCGCCCCGGAGTCGAGCGCCGCGCGCGCGCGCGCGATCCCCTCCCGATAGCTCGGCTCGAGCCCTGCGACGTACACCGCCGCCCCCGCGTTGAGCAGCACCGCGGCGCGGCCGTCGGGGTCGACGCCGTCGGCCAGCAGGCGCTCGAGTCGCAGCGCGTTGGCCCGCGGTTCGGCGCCCCGCAGCGTGGTGACGTCCCGGACCGCAAGCCCATAGTCCGACGGATCGAGCGTCCACGCGACGACTTCACCATCGCGCACTTCCCACACGTCGGTGTCCCCCACAGGGGAGATCTCGTCCATCCCGATGCGCCCGTGCACGACCAGCGCGTGCTCGACGCCGAGCCGGGAGAGCGCCTGGGCGACCAGCGGCCCGCGCGGCGCGTCGGCCACTCCGATCACCTGACGGCGCACCCCGGCGGGGTTGGCGAGCGGTCCCAAGAGGTTCATCAGCGTCGTGACTCCCAGCTCCTTTCGCACCGGCGCCACGTGGCGCATGGCGGGGTGAAAATTGGGGGCGAACAGGAACGCGATGCCCGCTTCTCGGAGCACCCGCACCGCCCCACCCGCATCCAGCCCCACCGAAACGCCCAACGCCTCGAGCACGTCGGCCGATCCGCATTGGGACGTGTAGGACCGGTTGCCATGTTTGGCCACGGTGGCCCCGGCGCCCGCGGCGACCAGGGCAGCTCCGGTCGAAATGTTGAACGTGGTCACGGCCCCGCCTCCCGTACCGGCCGTGTCGACGAGATGCGGCGCGTCCACTTGGACGTGTACCATCGCGGCGCGCAGCGCGCGCGCAGCTCCGGCGAGCTCGTCGGCGGTTTCCCCCTTCACCCGCAGCGCCATGAGCAGCCCGCCGATCTGGGCCGGACTCGCTTCGCCACGCATGACGACGCCAAATACGTCGGCCGCGAGGGCTTCGCCCAGTGATTCGCTCGCGGCGAGGGCGTGGATGGCCCGCTCGAGGGGACCGGCGATACGGTGGGTCATACGCAGGCGGAGAGTGGCGAAAGCTACCGTGGAAAATCGCCTTTTGTCAAATGGGACAACGGGTTAACCGGCTTGAAATGCCTATCCCCCCTTCCCTATCTTTGGCTGGTGACGAGCCGGCCCTTCCTCGCCGTGGTGCAGTACGACGGAGGGCAGTTTGTGGGGTGGCAGCGACAGAGCGCCGGCCGGACGGTCCAGGCCGAATTCGAAGCCGTGCTGGAGCGGTTGGCGGGTGAGCCAACGACGGCGACCGGCGCCGGCCGCACCGATAC
>JBGPIW010000204.1:0-5157 GCA_041485045.1 Gemmatimonadota bacterium
CTGGTCCTCGCCGTCCCCAGCGCGGCGCCGGAGCGCCGGGACGAGCTGGCCCGTGCCTGCGCGCACCGCGGCGTGCGGCTCGTCACCTACGATGTGCAGTGGCAGGGGGCGGACGCCCCAGTGCCGGCATGAGCCCGCGCGCCCTCGTCACCGGCGGGGCCGGGTTCATCGGCTCCCATCTCACCGAGGAGCTGCTGCACAGCGGCTGGCGCGTGCGGGTGCTGGACGACCTCTCGACCGGCCGGCGCGGCAACCTGGCGCACTTGGACGGGCGGGACGGGCTCACCTTCTTCCCCGGCTCGGCCACCGATCCCGCGCTGCTCGAACAGCTGATCGCCGAATCGGACGTCGTGTTCCATCTCGCCGCCGCGGTCGGCGTCCGGCTCGTCGTGGAGCAGCCGGTGCGAACCCTCGCGACCAACATCCGGGCGACCGAGCTGGTGCTCGAGCTGGCGGCGCGCCACGGGGTCAAGGTGTTGATCGCCTCGACCTCCGAGGTGTACGGCAAGCTCGACGTCGAGCGCTTCGCCGAGACCGACGACTTGGTGCTCGGGCCGACGCACAAGTCGCGCTGGAGCTACGCCGCCTCGAAGATCATCGACGAGCACATGGCGCTGGCGTACGCGCGCGAACAGGGGCTCCAGGTGGCGGTGCTGCGGCTCTTCAATACCATCGGGCCGCGCCAGACCGGGAAGTACGGCATGGTGGTGCCGCGCTTCGTGCGCCAGGCGCTGACCGGGGAGCCGATCACCGTGTACGGCGACGGCCGCCAGCGGCGCTCGTTCACCTGGGTGGCGGACGCGGTACACGCGATGATCGCCCTGGCGCAGCACCCGGGGGCCGTGGGCGAGGTGTTCAACATCGGCCACACGAAGGACATCACGATCCTCGATCTGGCGCTGCTGGTGAAGCTCATGACCCACAGCACGTCCGACATCGTCGCGGTGCCGTTCGAGGAGGCGTACGAGAGCGGCTTCGAGGACATGCGGCGCCGCATGCCCGACATCACGAAGCTGCGGCGGCTGATCGGCTACCGTCCGACCCTCGGCCTGCCGGCGATGCTCGAGGCGATCGTGGCCTACCAGCGTACCGAGGTGGGGCGCGAGGTGCGCGAGGATCTGCTGCGCCACCTGGCGGGTCGGCCGAGTCGCGCGGTCTCATCACTCGGTTCAACACTCTGAAGAGTGTGCCCCGAAGGCGCTGCGCTTAAGCGCAGTGCAGTGCGGGCGCACTCTTGAGAGTGTCGAAACGAGGAACTAGGTCGGGCTCTCCTGACCCGAGACAAGGGACCCTCATCCCTCAACCGCTTCACCTGGATGCCTGTTCGCTTGCCTCTTGAGGTACTCGATCACCCGAGGAACTGCGCGCGGGCTCACCGTCGTCACTGAGTAGCGTCGCGTCCACCGAAGTCCCACAACATTGCCGGGCAACCGGTTAGCCGCGTAGCTGCTACCGCCTTTCATCGTCTGAGCGAGTCGCGCGAGGTCGAATCGTGGCGGCGTCCGAACCAGGATGTGCACGTGGGTCTGGAGAATCGCGATCTCCACGATCTGCGCTCCCTCCTGAAGTGCCATCCGCCTCAAGAATGGTTCGAGAAAGTCGTGTGTGGGCCTGTCGATCATCGGCAAGCGGTTGAGCGTACTCCACGTGAAGTGAAAGTAGAGCTGATGGGCCGCCATACCCCCTGCCGGGAGGAGTTGGCAGCGAATCATGGATGGGTCCGTCAACTAGGGTTCAAAAATTGTCGGGAAATTGTCGCCGCCTCCGTATCACTACTCCGTTCGATGGACTTGTTGTAATCGCTGAACCGGCTAATCTGTGATTTCGCTCACGTCGGACGACCTGCCGTAGCCGCTCGCGGGTCCTGACGAACGCACGCTGACGATCGGGCCGTTGCTGGGCCCGATTCTTGCGATTCACGTGGTCCCGCCGTCGCGCGGCCAGCCGCCGCGCCGGGGAGCCGGAGGGTTGTGCACCCCAGTGGGTGCGTCGTCGGAAACGAGGGCTGCCATTATGCGAAAGTCTCTGCTGATCCTGGGCTGTGGACTCTTGGCTGCGTGCCTTGGCCCGAAGATGAGCCCCGGCCACTGGCCGGGCGCGGGGGCGTACGTCTGCGTCGTGAACAGCACCGCGGCACCGGTGTGGCTGACGGTGCGCGACGCCGTCGGGCATGAGTTGTCCAAGGGGAAGCTCGGGTCGCGGGGACGGGTGCAGTTCCTGTGGCCGTTCATCGATCTGAACGGCGGCGTGTTCGTAGCGCGCACCGCCGAAGGGCGTGTGACGATGAGCGATTCGTTCAAGCCGTGGGGTCCCAAGGCCTGGGCGTGGGATGTGTCCACGGCGACGCCGGTGTCCGCGTCGCGCTCGTTCTGCCCGCAGCCGGTGGAGCTCGCTGAGCGTCCGGATTCGCTGGGCGTCGCCGCCACCGGTCGCTGAACGGTCTGCGGCAGCCCTGAGGGGCGCGCGCGCCGCGGCGGCAACGACCCGTCGCGGCGCTTGCACACCCGGTCGCTTGCGACCCGCTGGGGCGCCGGGTAAGTTTCGTCCCATGGCGGATTTATCCAGTCTGTTCCAGCTGGCCCAGCAGGCCCAGGGCCGGCTGGTGGAGATTCAAACCAAGCTCGCACAGGAAACGGTGACGGTCTCCTCGGGCGGCGGGATGGTGCAGGCCACCGCCGACGGGCGCGGCCAGATCCGCGCCATCACGATCGACCCCGAGGCGGTGAAGGGGGGGGACGTGGAGCTGCTGGAGGACCTGGTGCTGGCCGCGGTGACCCAGGCGCAGCAGCGGGCGGCGGAGCTGTACCAGGCGGAGGTGAAGAAGCTGACCGCCGGGCTGCCGCTCCCGTTTCAGTTGCCGCTCTAAGCCATTTCCGTGTCCGCAATCGACGACCTGACCGCGGAGCTCGCGCAGCTCCCCGGGATCGGTCGCAAGACGGCTCAGCGGCTCACGTTTCACCTGCTGAAAGAGCCCCCGGAGACCGCCCGCAAGCTGGCGGAGGCGATCCGCCGCGTGCGCGACCAGGTGCGCGCGTGTGAGACGTGCGGCAACCTGGGGGACGAGACCCCGTGCGCCATCTGCCGCGATCCGCGGCGCGACGTCACGGTGCTGTGCGTGGTGGAAGAGGTGGGGGACGTGAGCGCGATCGAGCGCGCCGGTCACTTCCGCGGGCGCTACCACGTGCTGGGCGGGCGGCTGTCGCCGCTCGAGGGGGTGGGCCCCGAGGCGCTGCAAATCGACCGGCTGCTGGCCCGGGTGTCCAACGGCGCCGGGGTGCGCGAGGTGATCATCGCCACCAACCCCTCGATGGAAGGGGAGGTCACCGCCACCTACTTGCAGCAGGTGCTCAAGCCCACGGGGATCCGGGTCACGCGCATCGCGCGCGGGCTCCCGGTGGGCGGCGATCTGGAGTACGCCGACGGTGTCACCATCGCGCAGGCGCTCTCCGCCCGGCGCGAGATGACCGAGACGGACTGAGCGAGGGCGGGATGACGGGTGCCGCGAGCTGGTCGTTCAACGAAAACGACTACAAGCTGATCCAGCAGCAGCTCCAAGCGTTCCTGCGCGACTCGAACGCCCGCTGCGCGCTGCTGGTGGACCGCACCGGCCAGCTCGTGGCGACCGTCGGCGAGCCGCCGCAGTTCGATCCCACCGCGTTCGCTTCGCTCACCGCCGCCGACTTCTCCGCCAACGATCAGCTCGCCAAGATGATCGGCGAGGCCGAATTCGCCTCACTGGTGCACCAGGGCGAGAAAGAGTCGATGTACCTGGCGGACGTGGCGCGCCGCGTGATCCTCGTGGTGCTGTTCGACCAGCGCGCCACGCTGGGGCTCGTGAAGCTCAAGGCCAAAGCGACGGTCGAGGCGTTGAACCACGTCTTCCAGGCGATGTTCGACCGCGTGGGGGCGTCACCCGGCGAGACGAAGGGCCTGCTGCACGGCGCGGAAGACGAAATTGACAAGCTCTTCGGGTAGGCGGGGGACGCGACCGTGTCGATGATCAACTACGCGTCCCGCGAGATCAACTGCAAGTTGGTCTACTACGGGCCGGGGCTGGGCGGCAAGACGACCAATCTCGAGCACATCTACGGCAAGGTCGCGCCCAACACGCGCGGCAAGATGATCTCGCTCGCCACCGAGACGGAACGGACGCTGTTCTTCGATTTCCTCCCCGTGGACCTGGGCACGATTCGCGGCTTCAAGACGCGGTTCCACCTGTACACGGTGCCGGGGCAGGTGTACTACAACGCCAGCCGCAAGCTGATCCTGAAGGGGGTCGACGGCATCGTGTTCGTCGCCGACTCGCAGATCGAGCGGATGGAGGCGAACGTCGAGTCGATGCAGAACCTGTACGACAACATGAGCGAGTACGGGTACGACCTGACCAAGATCCCGTTCCTGATCCAGTACAACAAGCGCGATCTGCCCAACGCGTCGCCGATCCGGGACCTCCAGTCGGCCCTGAATCCCGGGTGGCCGATCGAGGATCCCACCCACCAGAAGGTCGTCCCCGATCCCGGGCACCCGGGCGAAAACCTGGTGGAGAAGGTCGCCGACGGCTGGATGGGCCGCGCCGCCTACACCGAAGCGGTGGCGGTGCGCGGCGACGGCGTGTTCGACACCTTGAAGGGTGTCTCGAAGCTCGTCCTGAAAACGCTCAGCTGACCCCGGGGGCGCCCTAGTGCGCTGGACCCTGCCGAACATTCTGACGCTCACGCGCATCGCCCTCACCCCGGTCATCGCGCTGCTGCCGTTCATTTCCGGCTATTGGCCCAAGGTGTTCGCCTTCATCATTTTCCTCGTAGCCGCGTTCTCCGACGTCGTGGACGGCTACTACGCCCGCAAGTACAACCAGGTGAGCGAGCTGGGCCAGCTGCTCGATCCGATCGCCGACAAGCTGATGCTGTTCGCGATGCTGGTGCCGATCTTCTGGATCACCCGCCATCCCACCATCCTGGTGGACTACCGCATCCCGTGGTGGGGCAGCCTGCCGGTGTGGGTGCTGCTGCTGCTGGTGGGACGCGAGGTGCTGATCACGGCGTTCCGCTTCTTCGCCAAGCGGCAGGGCGTGGTGATTCCGGCCGCCGGGGCGGGGAAGCTCAAGGCGGTGGCGCAGAACGTGTTCATCGGCGCCACCATCGCCTGGTTCGCCTGGAA
>JBGPIW010000205.1:0-5147 GCA_041485045.1 Gemmatimonadota bacterium
CCGGCCAGCCCCGTGGCCACCGCGATGGCGATGAGCGTCCACTCGGTGCCGTGCGACAGCACCGGAGCGGGCATCAGCGCCGCGCCCGCCTGCGTCACCGGCTCCAGCCAGTGCTCCAGCCACGCGTGTCCGCCCACCAGCTCCGGGAGGTTCAGGAGGCCGCCCGCCAGGGACAGGGCGCCCAGCACGACCAGCGGCCCTGTCATCACCCAGGGCGCTTCGTGCAGGTGGACCTCCTCCTGGGGACCGGTGCGGTTCGGTCCGTGGAACGTGTACAGCATCAAACGCGTCATGTAGAACGCCGTGAGCAGCGCGGCGACGAGGCCGAAGGCCCAGAACAGATACCAGCCGGGTTGGACCGTCCCGCGCGCGAACGCCGCACCGAGAATCTCGTCCTTCGAGAAGAACCCCGAGAACGGCGGAATCCCGGCGATGGCGAGGGTCGCGATCCACATCAGCGCCGCGGTCCAGGGGAGGGTGCGGCGCAGCCCGCCCATGTTGCGCATGTCCTGCGCGTCCTCATGCGAGCGCGTCGCGTGATAGGCGTGGTGCATCGCGTGGATCACCGACCCCGACCCCAGGAACAACAGCGCCTTGAAGAAGGCGTGGGTGGCAAGGTGGAAGATGCCGGCCGCCATCGCGCCCGTGCCCACGCCCAGGAACATGTATCCCAGCTGGGAGATGGTGGAATAGGCGAGCACGCGCTTGATGTCCCATTGCTTCAGCGCGATCGTCGCGGCGAACAGCGCCGTCAGGGCGCCGACGCCCGCCACCACCGCCTGGGCGGTCGGCGCGAGCGCGAACAGCACGTTGCTGCGGGCCACGAGGAAGACGCCGGCCGTCACCATCGTCGCCGCGTGGATCAGGGCGGACACCGGCGTGGGGCCGGCCATGGCGTCGGGCAGCCAGGTGTAGAGCGGGATCTGCGCCGACTTGCCGGTGCAGCCCAGGAACAGGAACAGCGTGATCGCGGTGACCACTCCGCCGCCGGCCACGAGCGCGGTGGGCGCCTTGGCGAACACCGTGGTGTAGTCGAGCGAGCCGGTGTGCTGCCAGATCAGGAACATGGCGACCAGGAACCCGAAGTCCCCGATCCGGTTCATGATGAACGCTTTCTTCCCCGCGTCGGCGTTCACTTTTTCCGAGAACCAGAACCCGATCAGCAGGTAGGAGCAGAGCCCCACCCCTTCCCACCCCACGAACGTCACCGGGAAGTTGGCGCCGAGCACGAGGGTCAGCATGAAAAAGATGAAGAGATTGAGGTAGGCGAAGTAGCGCGCGTACCCCGCGTCCTCGTGCATGTAGCCGACGCTGAAGATGTGGATCAGCGCGCCCACGCCGGTGACGATGAGCATCATCACCGCCGAGAGCGGATCCACCTGCAGGGCATACCCCACCTGCAAGGTGCCCACCGGGATCCAGTCCCAGTAGTGGAACACCACCGGCGCCTCGGCGTGCGCCAGGGCAAGCGCCCGGACGACCACCACCGCGACGGCGAACGACGCCAGCAGCGAGCCGACGCCGATCACCGAGACCAGGCGCTTGACGCGTACGCCGCTGAGAGCGAGGGCCCCGTTGAGCACGAACCCCAGCAGCGGCAGGGCCGGGACGAGCCACACGAGGGCCAGCGGGGAGCCGGTCATCACCCCTTCAACAGGTTGATGTGCTGGAGGTCCACCGTCTCCTTGTGGCGGTAGACGGCGATGATGATGGCGAGGCCCACGGCGGCTTCGGCCGCGGCCACCGCCATGACGAAGAAGACGAAGATCTGGCCGCTCACGCCCAGCCGCTGGGCGAAGGCGACGAAGGTGAGGTTCACCGCGTTGAGCATCAGCTCCACGCACATGAAGATCACGATCGCGTTGCGGCGCAGCAGGACGCCGGCGGTGCCGATGGCGAACAACACGGCGGAGACGGCGAGCGAGGGCCCGAGGAACATCACAGTCTCCGTTTCGCCAGCACGACCGCCCCGACGACAGCCGCCAGCAGCAGCAGGCTCGTGATCTCGAAGGGCACGAGGTAGGTGTCGAACAGCGGAGCGGCGATCGCGCCCACGACGCCCTGCTGGTGCTGGATCGCCTCGAGCGAGCCGGTGGGGAGCTGGATCGCGTCCGGCGGGGCGGTCCGCGGCAAAGCGCGCAGCTGGAACAACAGCCCCGCCCCGAGCACGGCCGCGGCGGCGGCGCCGGCGAGTCCGCGCAGGTCGCCCGCGCCCGGGCGCCCGATGTTGAGCAGCATGATCACGAACAGGAACAGCACCATGATGGCGCCGGCGTACACCAAGACCTGTAACACGCCGATGAACGGCGCGTCGAGAATCGTGTACAGCACCGCGAGGCAGAACAGTGTCTGGACGAGCCACAGGGCGCTCGCCAGCGGGTTGCGCCGCGTGATGCACATGCCGGCCGCGACCACGGCGAACCCGGCGAACGCCCAGTACACGATCTTCAGGAGGGTCATCGCTTATTCGCCCTTGGGGTCGGAAGGATCCCACAGGGTCGAGACGGGGTGCGTCTGTGCGCACAGCCGCTCGAGGTCGTAGACGAATCGGCCGCGCTCGAACTCCGCGTTTTCGTAGTGCACCCCGACGTGAATCGCCTCTTCGGGACACACCTCCTGGCAGTAGCCGCAGAACACGCAGCGAAACTCGTCGATCTCGTAGATCAACGGGTAGCGGTTCCCCTCCTCGTCCTCCCCCGGGACCAGCTTGATGCAGTTGGCGGGGCAGATCTGCGGGCACAGCCCGCACGCCACGCACTTGGCGCGTCCCTGCTCGTCGGTGAGCATGCGGTGCGTGCCGCGCCAGCGCGACGACAGCGCCCAGTCGTCGCTCGCCTTCTCCTCGGGGTACTGCATCGTGACCTTCTTGCGGAACAGATGCGCGAAGGTCAGCGCCATCCCTTTCAGCGCGGCGCGCAGGTACGACGTCTGGGACGTCGGCCGGTGCATGGTCTTCACGGTGATCGCCATCAGGCACTCCTGCGCCGGACCGTACCGGAAATCAGGTGCCCGCGGTCGAGCACGAAAAACAGCGGCACCGCGAGCGCCAGGTTCACGGCGAACATGGCGAGGGAGAAGCGAGTGTCGTACGGCCAGCCGAGCGCATCGTGCAGGTACCAGATCGCCGTGGCCACGACCGTCAGGTACACGAGCGCCAGCGGCAGCATCACCTTCCACCCCAGGGCCATCAGCTGATCGTAGCGGAACCGCGGCAACGTCCAGCGCACCCAGATGTAGAGGAACAGGAAGAAAAACGTCTTCGCGAAGAACATGGCCGCCGTGGCGAGCGTCTTCAGAACGGTCGGATCGCCCGTCTCGTCCCAGTGGGTGAAGGGGATGTCCCAGCCGCCGAAGAACAGCGTCGCCATCAGGGCCGAGGCGGTCACCATGTTCGAGTACTCGGCGATGTAGAACATCGAAAACTTCATGGCGCTGTATTCGGCGTGATAGCCGGCCACCAGCTCCGCTTCGGCCTCGGGGAGGTCGAACGGCACCCGGTTCGTCTCGGCGAACGCCGCGACGAGGAAAATGAAATAGGCGAGCGACAGCGGAAAAACGTTCCACTGGAAGAACGAACCCTGCTGCCGCGCGACGACGTCGCTGAGCGACACGTTGCCCACCACGAGCAGCACCGCCACGGTGCTCATCCCCATCGCGATCTCGTACGAGATCATCTGGGCCGAGGCGCGCAGGCCGCCGAGCAGCGCGTACTTGTTGTTGGACGACCAACCGGCCAGCACGATGCCGTACACCCCGAGCGAGCTGATCGCCAGGATGTAAAGGAAGCCCACCGGCAGGTCCGCCACGACCAGCGGGACGTCGCCCCACTTGGTGTGCAGCGGGGCGCCGAATGGAATCACGGCAAAGGTGAGCAGGGCCGGGATGAACGAGACCGCCGGCGCGAGGATGAACGTCAAGGAATCGGCCGTGGCGGGGTAGGTCTCTTCCTTCACGATGTTCTTCAGGCCGTCGGCGGCGGGCTGCAGCAGGCCGAACGGTCCCACCCGGTTCGGACCCAGCCGGTCCTGCATCCAGGCACACACGCGCCGCTCGAGCCACGTGAGCAGGGCCACGCCGACCAGGATCACCGTGAATACGAGGACGACTTTGATGATCGAGGAGACGAGAAAGAACGTCATGCGCTCACCGCCGCGCCGGCCGACACCGGGTGTCCCCGCAATCCCAGCCGGGCATATGACAGCCCGCCGAACGGGTCCACCGCCGCCGCGAGCGCGTCGAACACATCCCCGGCCGTCCCGGGATGCGCCGTGCCCTCCAATTCAGCCACCAGCTCGCCCAACACCCACCACGCCGGCCGCGCCATCCCCGGTGTGGGCTTGGCCTGGACGTAGCGCTGCACGCGCCCGTCGCGGTTCACGAAGGTGCCGTCCTCTTCGGCGGTGTTCGCCAGCGGCAGCACGACCTCGGCCGTCCGGGCATGCGCCGGCAGGACCGTCCCCGCATAGATCAGCGCGCCCTTGGTCTCGAACGCCACGTCCGCCTCGTCCAGCACGAGCACGAGCGCCGCGACGGCGGCCGCCTGCAGCGCCGCCGCGGTGTCGTGCGTGTAGCCAAGCAGCGCGGCGCCGGTGCCGTTCGGGGCGCGCTCCGGCCGCAGCGCGAGGTTCGGCACTCCGGCGAGCGCCGCTTCCTCGCCCATCACGACCTGGATCCCGCCGGTCCAGTCGAACCGGGACAACAGCCGGCGGGCGAGGAACAGCGCTTCGGTCGACGCCCGGGGCGAAGCCAGCGTCGCCGCCCGGCCGCCCGCGCCGCGCACCAGCGCCAGCACGCGGTCCAGCGCCGTATCCCAGTCGGTGGCCACCAGCTCGCCACCCATGCGCACCAGTGGCGCTTCGATGCGGTCGCCGCGGTTCATCCAGCGGTAGTTGGCGCGGCCGTGATCGCAGATGAAATACCGATTGACCTCGAGGTTCGATCGCGGGCGCACGCGGACGACGGTGTTGTCGCGCAGGTCGAGGGTCACGTTGCATCCTTGCGAGCAGCCGGTGCACACCGACGCCGCTTTGTCCAGCTCCCACGCCCGCGCCTTGTGGAGAAAGTCCTTGGAGAGGAGCGACCCCACCGGGCAGAGATCCACCACGTTGCCGGCCCACGGGTGGTCGAGCCGCGCCTCGGGATGGATC